>JBLHIB010000003.1:0-73263 GCA_047615865.1 Gammaproteobacteria bacterium | reverse complement strand
CAGCTTCCAGTCAGGGCTATTTGAATGTGTTTTATTCTGAAGTCCAGCCATTGGAACAGGCAGTCCTGACAATTATCAATGCCTTAGGGCAAGTTGTTCAAACTGTTGCTATGCATAATAATGCGATGACTTATTTGATAGATTTGAATGGATGTAAAGCGGTGAATTATCAGGTTCAGTTGAGTGATGTGAGTGGGGTGCGGCAGGTTGAGAAGTTGGTGGTTTGGTGATGGTTAATTTGTTTCAGGCAGAATTACTCCAAATTATTAGCGAAATTTGAGCAACGAAAAAGTCTGCTTGTCCAATGACGTGTTAAGCCAAATATTTCCCACGCCCCATGCCAAAATACATCCTCGCCATAGACCAAGGCACCACAAGTTCTCGAGCACTTGTCTTTGACCAAAAAGGCGCCATGGTGCAAATGGAACAACAGGAGTTCAAACAACACTTCCCAAAGGACGGTTGGGTTGAACATGATCCAGTAGAGATTATCGAGACCCAGAAAAATGTGCTACTGAAAGCAGTCGAGAATGCAGGAATCACCTGGGATCAAGTCGCGGCCTTGGGCGTTACCAATCAGCGGGAGACTGCAGTCGGTTGGAATAAAATCACGGGCGAACCATGCGGAAATGCCCTCGTTTGGCAAGATCAACGCACCAAGCAGTATTGCAAAGAACTTTCGATTCATCAAGAGATGGTTGGCGCGAAGACTGGGTTGGTTATCGATACTTATTTCTCGGCTTCGAAGTTTAGGTGGCTACTGGACAACAGCGAAAAAGCCAAGGAATGGGCTGAGAAAGATGAGCTTTGTCTGGGCACTGTCGACGCTTGGCTTCTCTGGAACCTGAGCGACGGAAAAGTTTTCGCGACCGACGTGACCAATGCCTCGCGCACGCTACTCTTCAATATTCACACCCTCGACTGGGATGACGAACTACTCGATCTATTCGGAATTTCACGCTCAATGCTGCCTGAGGTTCATGCTTCCGATTATTGCTTTGCTCACTTTATGGGTGCTCCGATTCATGCGGTGATGGGCGATCAGCAATCGGCGTTGTATGGCCAATTGTGCTGGGAGAAAGGACAGTCCAAAAACACATACGGCACTGGCTGTTTCATGCTTATGAATACCGGTAAGGAAGCGCATAAGTCTGAACACGGTCTGCTCACGACCATCGCCTGGAAATCTCAAAACGAAGTGTACTATGCGCTCGAAGGCAGCGTTTTTATAGCAGGAGCTGCCATTCAGTGGCTGAGAGATGGATTGGAATTGATCGACAATGCAAACGAGACAGAGGAATTGGCCAAGTCTGCGACGAGTGACGATGTATACGTCATCCCAGCATTTGCCGGACTCGGCGCTCCTTGGTGGGACATGGAAGCGAAAGGAGCGGTATTGGGTCTTACACGAAACTCAGACAAAGCTGAACTCGTAAAGGCTACTCTGGAGAGCCTAGCTTTTCAAACCAATGACGTTCTTGAAGCCATGAACAGTGATTGTGGGGAAGAGTTGACGGTTTTGAAAGTGGATGGTGGGGCGTGTGCCAACAACTACCTGATGCAATTTCAAGCCGATATATTGAACGTAAATGTGGAGCGCCCGAAGCAAATTGAATCAACTGCTTGCGGAGTGGCATACATGGCAGGAATAGCATGTGACTTGTGGTCGCCTGCGGACGTCCAAACATTCAAAGGCAACGATCGCTACTTTATTCCGTCTATGCAGGAAGAAAGGCGACGGAAGAAACTCGAAGGGTGGAAAATGGCTGTCAATTGTATACGTAAGTGGAAACCAGTATGAAAAGAGCATCGCAAATAGAACACCTAAAGTCGGATCACTTCGACCTCCTCGTCATTGGCGGTGGAATCACAGGTGTTGGAATTGCACTAGATGCCCAAAGTAGAGGTCTCAAAACTGCGCTTATTGAGATGGACGATTTCGCTTCTGGAACAAGCAGTAAGTCTACCAAGCTCATCCACGGCGGATTGCGCTACCTCAAACAAATGGAATTTGGCTTGGTGAGTGAAGTAGGCAAAGAACGCGCAATCGTTCACCGCATTGCACCGCACCTGGTTCATCCCGATAAAATGTTGTTGCCCCTCATTCGAGGAGGTAATTATGGAAAGTGGCTCACAAGTATCGGTCTTAAGATATACGACTGGCTCGCGAATGTCAAAAGCATCGACCGTCGCAGAATGTTGAACCGCAAAGAAACTGCAGCCGCCGAACCACTTTTGAGAACTGATATCCTTGAAGGAGGAGGTTTATACGCCGAGTACCGCACCGACGACTCACGTATGGTCGTGAGTATCGCGAAAACAGCCAAGCGCATTGGTGCTTTGGTGATGAACTATGTATCGGCCGCGTCGTTTGTTTATGAAGATGGTCAGATAGTTGGCGTACATGCCAAAGACGAGAATACAGGCACTTTATTCGACATCCAAGCGACCTGTGTGGTGAATGCTACAGGACCATGGGTCGACGATGTGCGCAAGAAAGACCAACAAGTACAAGGGAAGCGATTACACCTTACTAAAGGGGTTCACCTTGTAGTAGAAAAACATAAGCTGCCTCTCACCCAAACGATATATTTCGACAACGCCGATGGCCGGATGATATTCGCCGTGCCGCGAGGTGAAGCGGTTTATTTAGGAACAACGGACACCGATTTTCTCGGCGAAAAAGACAGTCCTGAAGTGACCATGGAGGATGTGAAATACATTCTTAAGGCATGTAATGATATGTTCCCCAATGCCCATTTGACGGTCGAAGATGTCGATTCAAGCTGGGCAGGATTGCGCCCTCTGATTCATGAGGATGGCAAAGATCCGTCGGAGTTGTCTCGAAAAGATGAGATTTTTTATTCTGAATCCGGACTCATTAGTATCGCAGGTGGCAAGCTCACGGGCTATAGAAAAATGTCGGAACGTGTGGTTGATCAGGTAGCTTTGAAAGTGAATAAGCCTATCGGCAAATGTATCACTGACTCCATTCAAGTTGACGGCGGTAGTTTTGAATCTTATGAAGATGTTCAACTACTCATCAAAGATCTCCAAAAACGCTTCGATCAACTCCTCCCAGGTTACGCGGATGCCGAATACCTTGTTCACAATTACGGAACAGATGCAGAGACTATCCTCCAGTCGGCCATGGATTCTGGTGAAGACCTAAGCATGGCACTTGTGTGGGCCGAGACCAATTATGCCATTGACAGCGAGATGGTCATGAGTTCGCTCGACTTCTTCGAAAGACGCACAGGCCGACTGAATTTCCGAATTGGCAGCATTTCCAAAATTCGCGAAACAGTAACAAAGCTGATGGCGAAGAAATTAAAGTGGAACAAGGAAAGAGTAGTCAAAGAGAACCTCCTTCTCGACAAGGCCTTGCTTCGTGTGCGGAGTTTTACGCTTCCAAAATAAAAGGAGGCCACAATTGTTTTCGCGATTCCCTCGGGTTGAATACCTTGCGCCCTCAAGATCAATCATTGTCCAACTCCAATTCCATAGCGACCCATCCGCGTGCCATTCTGTTGATGCAGACGGCCTTCATAGGCGACGTGATTCTGGCAACAGCTCAGGTGGAGAAATTGCATGCGGTATTCCCGGAAGCGAAAATTGACTTTTTGGTCAAGAAGGGCAATGAAAGCCTTTTGTATGACCACCCGCATTTGCACGAAGTGCTGGTTTTTGATAAAGCACAAGGCAAATGGAGAGACTTGCTACGACTCATTAAACTTGTCCGCAGCAGAAAATATGATCTCGTCATCAACCACCATAGGTTTTTCTCTAGTGGATTAATCAGCGGTCTGTCCAAAGCAAAGTCGCGCATTGGTTTCAACAAAAATCCACTTTCCTTCCTATTTACTAAGGTAGTAGATCACGATATTTCCATTGAGAACGCAAGGCACGAAACCTGGCGCAATCACCAACTTATCGAACACCTTACCGACGCTACTCCTGGTAAACCAAAGTTGTATCCGTCAAAAAGCAGTCTGGATTCATCCGAAAAATTGGGTGAATATTACGTCATGGCTCCAGCATCGGTATGGTTCACCAAGCAGTACCCAAAAGAAAAGTGGGTCGAACTCATCAAACTCGCCGACAACCGCCACCCCATTCACCTCATAGGAGCACCCGGCGATAAAGAGCTATGCGCATGGATAGTCGATCAATGTGAAGGCTACAAAGTCCTCAACCGAGCCGGCGAACTCACCCTCCTCGAATCAACGGCCTTGATCGCCAAAGCAAAAATGAATTTCGTCAACGATTCGGCACCAATGCATTTGGCCTCAGCCATGAACGCGCCTGTTACGGCGATCTATTGTTCCACAGTTCCAGAGTTTGGCTTCGGTCCGCTTTCGGATGACTCCCGCATCAAGCAGGTGAGTGAAGACTTGGACTGCAGGCCTTGTGGGTTGCATGGTTTTAAAGCTTGTCCTAAAGGACATTTTAAGTGTTCGGAGGCAGAGTGGAGGGATGATGAGGTGTAGTTGCGAATTGAGTTTGGAGACTGTTTTCCGATGGAAGGTCTATATTATTGGGAGTATGTTGAGGGCATAACCAGGTTTCGACGACTAAACTCCTATGTACTCCTAAATGAAAATCCCCCAGAGTTTCTTTGCTCAACCACCTTTGGCTAGCCTACCAAGTAACCTTCCCGTGAACAACCCGGTCATCGAGCAAAGCGGATCAACTGCAGTTGAAGAGTTAGGATCAAGTTGAACCGCGTCGTCGAGATGTGTTTCTCCTACTCAGTAACCCGGTCATCGAGCAAAGCCATTTCCAGAAATCTTCCATTCACTAAAAAATGTAAAATGGCGTCGTCGAGATGCCAACCTAAAGCTAAATTAGCCCCTATATTCATCAAAAGACCACGACCTTTGCCCCATGAAGCTCAACTCACTCCATATCCACGACTTTTTCACCAAAGAACTCCCCGCCGACCCAATTGAACAGGGCAAAGAACGCCAGGTAAAAGGATCCTGTTTCTCCTATATCGACCCAACTGTTCCTGCCAAACCTTCAGTGGTTCATATTGCCGACGAAGTAGCTGATTTGATTGGCCTGAACAAAGAAGATATGGGAAGCGAGGATTTCATAAAGATCTTCTCAGGCGCCGAGGTCATGAATGGTACTAAGCCCTTTGCAATGTGCTATGGCGGACATCAGTTCGGAAATTGGGCTGGCCAACTGGGTGATGGCAGAGCGATTAACCTTGCCGAAGTGGAGCACGAAGGAAAACATTGGGCTCTCCAATTGAAAGGAGCGGGTAAAACACCTTATTCCAGAGGTGCCGATGGATTGGCAGTTTTGAGATCGTCGATTCGAGAACACTTGTGTAGCGAAGCCATGTATCATTTAGGTGTGCCTACGAGCAGGTCACTGAGTCTTATGCTTACTGGAAATCGAGTTTTGCGCGATGTCATGTACGACGGCAATGCCGATATGGAAGCCGGTGCAATTGTATGCCGAGTGGCAGAGTCCTTTATTCGATTCGGTAGCTTCGAAATTTTGGTTTCCAATCAAGATTTGGATGCACTGAAGTCACTGGCCGATTTCACCATCCAACATCACTTTCCTGAGATCAAAGAAACTGGAAAAGATGCCTATGGAGCAATGTTCAAAGCCGTTTGCCAAAGATCACTTGATATGGTGATCCACTGGCAACGCGTAGGATTTGTGCATGGTGTGATGAATACCGACAACATGTCGATCCTAGGTCACACCATTGACTACGGTCCTTATGGTTGGCTTGAAGGATACGATAATCATTGGACGCCGAATACCACGGACAGCCAAAATAAAAGATACCGCTACGGAAAGCAGCCTGAAATGGTGTTTTGGAATCTGCACAAACTGGCGAATGCGCTTTACCCATTGGTGAAAGATGCAGCTCCTTTTGAAGAAGGAATGAATGAATACAACAACAGTTTCTTGGTCAAGTATAGAGATATGAGACTTAGCAAACTGGGCATTGCAGAATACCAAGAAGGAGATGATGATTTGATTCAAGAGGTGGAGAAACTACTGCAACTCACAGAGACCGATATGACTTTGTTCTACCGCAATTTGGCGCAATACGAGGCCGGTTTTAAATTGGACGAAGACAACGCGTTTTTTGATATTTTTCTGGAATCCTTGTACGTACCGACGGAATTCACAGGCGAAACGCAATTTAGATGGCGAATTTGGTTCGAGAATTATGATGAACGTCTGCAAAAAGAAACGTGTACCAATGAAGAGAGGAAACTATTAATGAACAAGGTCAACCCCAAGTATGTCTTGCGAAATTACATGGCTCAATTGGCAATTGATGCAGCAGATAAGGGTGACTTCAAATTAGTTGAGGAGCTTTATGACATGCTGAAGAACCCTTATGCTGAGCAAGAAGAGAACGAGAAATGGTTTGCAAAAAGACCCGATTGGGCGCGACATAAAGTAGGTTGTTCTATGTTGTCTTGTAGTTCTTAATTGAGGTGTTGAGTAGAAGATGTTGTCGAGCATAGAAACTCAATGGCAGGTTACATTTACTGATAATGTCGAGTTTCGTCGTCAAGACATGGGTTGTATGAGGGAAGTTAAACGATAATCAAAACACGATATGAAAGCAATTTGGAACGGTCAGGTCATTGCGGAAAGCAATGACACGATAACAATCGAAGGGAACCATTACTTTCCCGCAACGGATATCAAAGACGAGTTTTACAAAGACAGTGAAACGCATTCAGCTTGCCCGTGGAAAGGTATGGCTTCGTATAAAACTCTTGTTGTAGACGGTAAAGAAAACGCAGATGCTGCATGGTATTATCCTGAGGCAAAGGAGCAGGCCAAAAACATAACAGGACACTTTGCATTTTGGAAAGGAGTTGAAGTTGTGGAGAGTTAAGCTGAGGGCAATTTGGAATTGAGCGCTTATTTTGCTCGAAAATGTGATTTACTTAGAAAAAGAGAGAATGAACTGGGCAGATGTAATCAAATACGCCAACAATAAGAACCTTACTCCGGATCGACGAGATGAAAGGAGTCCTGAAGAATGGAAAGAGGTCTTGACACAAGAGGAATTCAGTGTTGCTCGCTTGAAAGGAACGGAGCGCGCTTTTAGTTCGGATAGTTGTAGTCTATTTGAACCGGGTATTTATGCCTGTGTATGTTGCGGAACACAGCTTTTTGATGCCAATGAGAAGTTTGACAGCGGAACAGGATGGCCGTCATTCACTCAGCCCGTCAAGGACAATGCGATCTCCCATATCAAAGATACAGCCCACGGTATGACTAGAGTGGAAACGACTTGCAGCACATGTGATGCTCATCTCGGTCATGTTTTTCCTGACGGACCAAAGCCTAGTGGTTTGCGTTTTTGTATGAATGCGGTTGCTTTGAAGAAAGTTGAATAGGCATGGATATTGAATCGATTAATAGTGCGTATACTTGAATGCGTAGATTTTTGATGAATTAATCTATCTATTATAGCGATCAAATACAAATCTCATATTACTTTTGCGGGATGCCAATATTATCACACAAAGCGGATTTCATGCCCGCATCGCCAATTCGAAAGTTGGTTCCGTTCGCGGAGGCCGCAATTAAGAAAGGTAGAACTGTATACCACCTGAACATCGGTCAACCGGATGTGAAAACACCGTATGTAGTATTGGAAAGGTTGAAAAGCATGACGCGCGATGTCATAGAATATTCCAACTCAGAGGGGTATTTATCCTATCGCGAAGGCTTAGTTGGATACTATGCGAACAATGCGGTTACACTTAATGTTGAGGATATAATGGTTACGACAGGTGGTTCGGAAGCATTGGCTTTTGCATTCATGAGTTGTTTCAATCCTGGTGATGAGGTAATCATTCCAGAACCATTCTATGCCAATTACAATGCTTTCGCTGTGATGGCTGGAATTGTTGTTATTCCTGTAACAGCTACAATTGACGATGGTTTTGCTTTGCCGTCAATCGAAGAATTTAAAGAAAAAATTACTCCCAAGACAAAAGGTATCCTGATCTGCAACCCAGGAAATCCTACTGGCTACCTATATAAGAAGGAAGAACTCCAGAGTCTGAAAAAACTAGTCACTGACAACGACCTTTGGTTGTTGGCAGATGAGGTCTACCGCGAGTTTTGCTACGATGGAGCTTCTCCATTTTCAGTGCTTAACTTAAAAGACATTGAGCAGAACGTTGTTTTGATCGATTCAGTTAGTAAGCGATACAGCATGTGCGGTTCGCGCATTGGAGCCTTGATTAGTCGAAATAGAGAATTGATGGCTTCTGCGCTTAAATTCGCTCAGGCAAGATTGTCTCCGCCTACCATGGGTCAAGTAGCTGGTGAGGCTGCGTTGGAAACTCCTGCATCTTACTTTACCGATGTTGTTGAAGAGTATGTTAGTCGACGCGATATCATGGTTGACGGACTCAATAAGATTCCAGGTGTGATTTGTCCTAAACCTTCAGGTGCATTTTACTGTATGGCACAATTCCCGATTGACAATGCGGATGCTTTCTGCCAGTGGATGTTGGAGAGCTTCGAGCACAAAAACCAAACAGTTATGATGGCCCCGGCCTCAGGTTTTTATGCCTCGCCAAATACGGGGTTGAACCAGGTTCGAATCGCCTATGTTTTGAATAAGGAAGCCCTTAAGAATGCTGTGGAGTGCATAGAAATAGCACTAGAACAATATCCAGGTAGAGTTGAAAGTAGTTCTTAACTAGCGGCTAACAGTTAGCATTTTGCTTCCCAATTCCTTCTTGTCAGATGCATTTCGTATAACAACATTGTAATCGCCTTCGGCAAATGCGCTGCAGTCGATAGACATTTCGTTTGAGGTCATACTTGACTCTGCGGCAATGATTCCTTCGATATCTATAACCTGTACGATAAAGTCCCCCGTGCTTCGAAGATCGATCTCGAAATACTTATCTGCAGGATTCGGGTGAACCTTGCGAATGAATGTTCCCATGTCTTCTTCCTCGCCTGAATCATTTCCTCCCGCTTGATTTTTGCCTACTCCTATTAAAAGAGTTTCGTTTTTGAGCAAACCAAGAATGTCTTCAAAAATGGGAGTGAGGATTTTCTGACTCGCAGAAAGCGTATTGTTGGCGCCGCTTCGGGAAGCTATCAAATACTGCAGAGTACCGTCTTTTACCTGATCCTCGATGATTTTCATTTGCTCAGTTACTTGACCCCATCCTACTAGATGGTTGTTTTTAACTTTCAAAGCTCCTATGAAGTAACTGCCATTGCCTTGATCGTATTCCATGAGCCACAATCCGCCATTTCGAGAGGCTTTTCCGCAATATACAGTGTCCTTACTGTTCCTGTTGATGATCGTGCTTTCCTTAGTGGTACGGTCAAAATCAACGCTATATGTTGATACGTCTGAAGGGTTGCTTTCTGGTGCAAGTTGAAATTGTTCAGACAAAAGCAAGCGCAAGCTGGCATGTCGCTGACCTATATCTCCCTGGAATCCCATAGGAGCAGGCGCAGGTGTTGGAGTGCAGCCGATAACGAAAATTGATACTGTAGCTAAGAAAAGTGTTGATCTGAACATGTGGATTTATTTGGCATGTTAAAGATAATTGCACCTCCTAGAGGGAAAGTTTTAGAAATTGATACTTCTCAACACAGAAATGTGATAATCACCCTACTTCAAATACTACTTTTACAGAATGGTAGTTGATGTGGTGATTCCCGCTTTCAATGAAGAGGGAACAATCGGTAGGGTAGTGGGTGATATTGATCGCTCGCTTGTGCGCGACGTTATTGTCGTGAACAATGGATCGACCGATTCTACAGTTGAGGTTGCCAAATCTGCCGGTGCTATTGTCCTCACCGAAGAGTTTATGGGATATGGAGCCGCTTGTCTCAAAGGAATAAAGTACGTCAACGACCAAGAAGTAAAGGCCCACGTAATCGTGTTTATGGACGGTGACTACTCAGATCACCCTGAGCAATTGATCGAATTAATTGAACCCATCGAAGCCCAAGAAGTTGATATGGTCATTGGAAGTCGCGCCCTAGGAAATAAGGAAAGTGGAAGCATGACTCCGCAGCAGGTATTTGGAAATTGGCTTGCGACTTTCTTGATCCGACTGTTTTATAAAGTTCAGTTTACCGACTTAGGTCCGTTTAGAGCTGTAACCGTTGATGCATTGAATAAAATGGACATGCAGGATAGAACATATGGCTGGACTGTCGAGATGCAAGTAAAAGCGATTAGACAAGGGTTTAAGTTTAAAGAAATTCCAGTCGATTATAGAAAAAGAGGAGCTGGCAAATCAAAAGTAGCGGGCACCGTCAAAGGAACTATATTTGCAGGCTATAAAATCATTGCCACCATACTTAAATACAGCTAGTGGAATTGGCGCTCATTATCATATACGGATTGTTTTTGTCTTTCATCTTCCTGTACAGTTTGGTACAGTTGAGTTTGGCCCTTGCTTATGTGCGATCACATCGCAAGAATGACGATTGCGAACAAATAGAATATGCCGAAGGAGAGTGTCCCTCTGTTACCATTCAATTGCCAGTTTTCAATGAGCTGTATGTGGTTGAACGTCTTATAGAATCTGTAGCCAAACTTGATTATCCTCGAGATAAGTTTGAAATTCAAGTGCTGGATGATAGCGATGATGAGAGTTTCGATGTTGCCGCCAAGAAGGTAAAGGAAATAGCTGCCCTTGGAATTAATATTTCTCACGTCAAACGACCTGAAAGGGTTGGATATAAGGCTGGCGCACTTGCTTATGGGCTTACGCTTACTACTAGTGATTTTACAGCTATTTTCGATGCCGATTTTATCCCCCAAGAAGATTTCCTGAAACAAACAATGCCCTTTTTTAGAGATGAAAAAGTCGGTGTAGTTCAAACGCGATGGGAGCATTTGAACAAAGACTATTCGCTTCTCACGAAATTGCAGGCTTTTGGTTTGGATGCTCATTTTACTGTTGAGCAAACGGGCAGGAATTCTCAAGGGCACTTCATCAATTTCAACGGTACAGCCGGTGTTTGGAGAAACGCTTGCATTGAAGAAGCAGGAGGATGGCAACATGATACCATTACCGAAGATCTCGACCTCAGCTATCGCGCACAGCTAAAAGGTTGGAAATTCAAATACTTGGAAGGTGTAGGCTCTCCAGCTGAACTTCCCGCTGAGATGAATGCGCTTAAAAACCAGCAATTTAGGTGGACAAAAGGAGCTGCAGAATGTGCGGTGAAGAACCTTCCCAAGGTACTGCGTCAAAAAGGACTGAGTTTAGGCACAAAGCTCCATGCGACTTTCCATTTAATGAATAGCTTCATCTTTATTTGTGTGCTTTTCACCGCTTTGCTGAGTGTGCCTTTGTTGGTCGTGAAACACTCGGTTGATGAATTTGATTTCTTGTTCAATCTGGCGAGTATTTTCCTTTTGAGTTTCGTCATTTTAGCCTTCTTCTATTGGGTCTCTCAACGAAACGAAAAGAAGGGGTTTGGAAGATTTTTACTCGACTTTCCTATGTTTCTTTCCATGAGTATGGGCCTCTCTTTACACAATGCCATCGCAGTAATTGAAGGCTATGCCGGACGTAAAACTCCTTTCATTCGTACTCCGAAATTTGCCATCGAAAAGCAATCGGGAAGCTGGACCGATAAAAAATATAGAGCCCTTAAAACCAATCCTTTGACTTTGCTTGAAGGAGTCCTCATGTTGTACTTTATTGGTGGAGTCGTCTATGCTTTCTGGACCATGGAGCTTGGTCTACTTCCATTCCATATCATGTTGAGTTTAGGATACGGATACGTCTTCTTCTATTCAATTAAACATGCACGCGTAAATGGGTGATGCTTGGAAAAAGCTGATATTCATTGCATTGAGCTATGTCGGTTATATCTTCATAGGTTACGGCGTCACAAGAGATCAATTCCCCATGCTCATGGGGGCCTTCGCACTGCTATTTGTTTTGTTGATTACGGCCAAGTCTTTTGCTGGAAGCTTCACGGTGAGTCAATTGATCACGGTTGGCGTTCTTTTCAGACTAAGCTTGCTGATTTCATCCCCTGAATTGAGTGACGATTTTTTTCGTTTCATTTGGGACGGACGAATTCTCATTGCTGGAGGAAACCCATACGCTCACCTGCCTTCAGTGCTCAATGGTGCCGAAGAAGTAATTGAAACTGGGCTGACACCAGAGCTCTACCAAGGCTTGAATTCCAAACAATATTACACCGTTTACCCACCCGTTAGTCAGGTTGTATACGGATTGGGAGCCTTCCTTGGTGGTGATTCAATCGCTGGTTCAATATTCTGGATGCGAGTAATTCTCCTGCTGGCGGAAATCGGTGTGATGGTAATTCTTGCCAAACTTCTAACGCATCTAAATAGACCTGTCCATTGGTTGATGTGGTACGCCTGGAATCCTCTGGTTATCGTTGAGACGGTCGGTAACCTGCATTTTGAAGGGCTTATGTTGTTTTTTATTCTACTCGCTATTCTGCTTGCAATAAAGGATAGACTCATTCTTTCGGCCATGGCGCTGGGATTGGCGGTGAGCACGAAACTCATTCCGCTCATGCTTGTGCCCTTTTTCTTCTACCATTGGGAATGGAAAAAATGGTTGGTATGGGCGCCTTTAGTTGGTATTACGGTGCTTCTTACTTTCTCGCCCTTTCTCTCGGTCGAGTTGATTCAGAAATTTGGCTCTTCTGTAGATCTCTATTTCCAAAGCTTTGAATTCAACGCGAGTATCTATTACCTGGTTCGTGAAATCGGATTTTTAGTAATGGACTACAATATAATTCAAGCCGCAGGTCCTATTCTTTCGCTTATAACTGGTCTGGGGCTTTTGGTTCTCGCTTTCCAGTCCAAATGGCTGCAAAATGATCTGTTTTCAAAGTTGGTGCTGGGCCTTATGATTTATTATGCCATGGCCACAACGGTTCATCCTTGGTATATGATTACCTTGGTTGGACTTGGCGTTTTGTCACGCTGGTTTTTTCCGATCACATGGTCTTTGCTCATTATTTTGTCTTACAGCCATTATTGGGGCGGGGGATTCGAAGAGAATTATTGGATCATTGGAATTGAGTACCTATTGTTGATCTTAGCCTTGTTTTTTGAGAACAAGCTTTGGCATTTCATGCAAATAGATCAGCCTAAAATTGAAAATAATGAAGTTCATTCTGAGCACTAGCCACATTTTATTCGCGACGACGCTCCTGCTTTCAGCATGCCAGCCTTCAAGTCAAAAGGATACTCTCGCTCCAAATCCTGTGGGTTCTTCGATCGACTTGCCCCAGCCTTTTGATACTGAAGTCGCAGTTCAAATACCGCTAAACATTGGTTGGCAGCCTGGTCAAAAACCTACTGTTCCAGAAGGTTTTGAGGTGAGCGCATACATAAAAGCAATTGACAACCCACTTTGGCTGCATACGCTCGATGATGGTTCGGTGCTTGTTGCCCAATCTGGTGTTCAGCAACTTGAACTCAGTAAAAAAGAAGGCCTAAATAGAATCTTGCATACCCGAGACTTAGACGAGGATGGATATGCTGAGGCCCAACGAATTTTTACCCAGCACACCATCGGCGTTTGTGGAATGGCTCACTCCGATTCAGTTATCTATTATGCCGATAGTTATAGAATCTACAAAGCAACATTTGCCGAAGGCCAAACCGCACTCTATCAAAAACAAACACTCACAGACTTGCCGGGAGGTGGTTATCATGGCCATTGGATGCGCAATATTCTGATCGATCCAAGCGGAGAATTTCTATACGTGACCGTCGGTTCCTTGACCAATGCTATGATCGAACCATTGAAGCTGGAAGAAGAGCAAGGGAGGGCGGCTATCTTGAAGGTGGATTTGCAGACTGGTAAAAAAGAATTTTATGCGCATGGCATGAGAAACCCAGTAGGAATGGATTTTGAACCAACTACAGGAAAGTTGTGGGCAGTGGTCAGCGAAAGGAAGGATCTTGGCGATAACCTAGTGCCAGATTATTTGACTGAAGTGGAATATGGCGATTTCTTTGGATGGCCATGGTACTATTGGGGAAATCATGTAGATCCTCGACACAAGGAGATTCCTGTGGTAGATCAAGATATTAAAAAGCCAGATTATTCACTCGGGGCTCACATCGAGGCGCGTGACCTAATGTTTTATAAGGGAAATAACTTTCCCGCTGAATGGAGCCATGGGGCCTTTGTTGCAGAGAATGGCTCTTGGAATCGTTCGGAACTTTCGGGATATCAAGTTGCCTACGTTCCATTTGAGAATGGAAAACCCTCTGGAGATCCAATTCCCTTCATGACAGGTTTTTTAGACGGTTCGCCTAAAGAAAATACTCACGGCCGACCAAGCGGATTGGCTTTGCTTCCTGATGGTTCCGTTCTTGTGGCCGACGATGCTGGCAACATGGTCTGGAAAGTGAGCTTCACAGGAGAACAGTAATTACGAGCCAATCCTCTTGAATATTCCAGTTCATCGAATTTACCATCGGAAGAACTACAATATCATGACAATTCTGGAGGAGGCTGTCAGGATTGCTTTATGTACTTTTAGATTCCAAAATCAAATCAATGCGAAAATTAACTTGCTGGCTTTGTCTAGTCATTACTCTATTGTTTGCGAGCATGCTGCTAGAAACAAGTGCCGCTCCCGGAGATACCTTGATCGTGCAAACGTACACTTGGGAAGAACAGAATGATCCGGCTACAGCCTACGATAATCCTGGTCGAAGATGGTTCGACTTTCCAGCCGATGATGGCACGAAATATCAAAAGATTTTAATGCATCACAAGCTCAAGTGTTTTAGCGATGGAACAGCCGGTAATCTTGGTTTTCCTTGCGGAGAGTGGGATTATTTGAGCTACAACTATATGCTTGATCACACAGGGATGTTGGATTCGAACTTAGTAGAGCATCCGCAGTTTTTGGCCAATAATCAGCAGTTCGATACGATAGAATTTGTAAGTGAGCTTTACGTCAATACACAGGAGTTTCCTTTGTATAGTGGTGCCGTTGTGTCGTCCGAAAATACAATGGAGTATTCTTCTATACTAGGTATTGAAGAGTCTGCATATCCCTTTAAGACGTCCTCAAAGACTGCCCGCTCTCAATACTTGTGGAGAGCTACGGAATTGGTTGCAATGGGCATGGCTGCTGGAGAAATTGGATCCATTAAGTTGGATGTGAGTCAGATAGGGTCCAGTCTCGATTGGTTGAAATTGAAAATTCAGAACACATCCGCCGATTCGTTAACGGGAATAATTGGTGATGGATGGACTTCTGTTTACGCCTGGGGATTGTTTTTTGATGACGCGGGAATGCAAGAATTTCAATTTGTCCAGCCTTTCAATTGGGATGGAACGTCAAACCTGGCCATTGAGATATGCAACGAAAACTTAAACACGGGTGGAGATAATCCAGTTATGGCTGGAGATGCAGGTTTCGATGCAGCGGTTCACTCGAGCGCTGCCGATGGGTACGTCGATTTTGAATGGTTCGATGAAGTTAAAATACCTGCCGAGGCGTTGAGCGATGTAGGCGAGCAAATATCAATTTCCTTCTGGTTGAATGGTGACGAAGAAGCGCAGCCTGAGAGTAGTACCATTTTCGAAGGCGTGAATTCAGCCAATCAGCGCGTCTTAAACTCACACCTTCCTTGGAGCAACGGTCGAGTTTATTGGGATGCTGGCCAAGATGGCGGATATGACAGAATTGATAAGCTGGCAGTAGAATCCAATTATGAAGGTCAATGGAGCCACTGGGCCTTTACCAAGAACACGATCACTGGTTCAATGAAGATCTATCTCAATGGAGAACTGTGGCATTCTGGAGCCAATCTAGACAACCCGATGGATGACATTGTGAAGTTTTCACTTGGATCAGCCGCAGGCTGGTCAAATTTCTACAACGGATCAGTCGACGATTTTCAAATTTGGTCTGTAGAACTAGACGAAGCGACTATTGCCGATTGGATGTACCGCGATTTGGATGATACACATCCCAACTGGAGTGACCTAAATCTCTACTACCAGTTCAACGACGAGAATGGATTGCCAGTAGCCGATATGAGCGGACAAGGACATGATGGTGTTCAACACGGTAATCCTAGCCTGATCAAGTATCACGCCGACGAGTTATTTAAGAATTACACGATTACCAATAGCCGTCCGAACGTTGTTTTCGTTCAAGGCGACTTTGTAATAGAAGAAGTTTCGGGCGTAATTACGATACAAATCCCTGTTACACCAGTTTCATTGAGCGAGTGGATCGTAGATGGTAATCAGGTGGTTATTGACAACATGACGTATCAATTTCCAGTAGGATATTCATACGTTTTCGATGAGTTTGGCGTGGCCATTGACTCAACTTTTATTGACGGCGATATAGAATATATCAATACCACTTTACAATTTTTTGAACCGCCATACGAGGTTGTCGATCGCTACGAGTTGGGAAGATTTATCACGCCTTATGGAATTCAATTGTCGTTGGATGACGACGGTTGGACTTGGGTCTATGATGTCACCGACTGGGAGCCATTTTTGCATGATTCAGTCGAACTTCAATGCGGAAACTGGCAAGAACTTCTTGATTTGAAATTCCTTTTTATTGAGGGAGAGCCTACGCGAGATGTTCAGCGTGTCGAAAAGTTGTGGAATGGCAACTGGGGCCTCAACAATTGGAACACCTCAATTGAAGAAACCACATTAGAATTCGAAGAAGGCGAAGTAATGGCCAAAGTAACAGCTACCACTACAGGTCATGGTTTTGGAAACGGAGCAAATTGCGGAGAGTTCTGCAACAATATACATAGCCTCAAAGTCAATGGAGAAGCAGAATGGCAGTGGCAGATTATGCAAGAATGTGCGGATAATCCGCTCTTCCCTCAGGGTGGTACCTGGATTTATGATCGTGCAGGTTGGTGCCCTGGTGCTCCGGGCACATTGTATGAGTTTGAAGTGACTCCTTGGATCGAGGATGGTGAAATAAGTCTTGATTATGACATTCAAGAGGATCCATACGGCAATTATGTCTTTGAAGCATACATGTTTACCTATGGCGACTTCAACTATACCAATGATGCTGAAATTTCAGAGATTATTTCGCCGAGCTCATTTAAGCTCAATAGTCGGATGAATCCAATTTGTAACAAGCCTGAAGTCCAAATTCGAAACAACGGATCTGAAACGCTTACTAGTCTGCTTTTCACATACGGTGTCGCTGGCACGGATGCGGAGACATTCTTGTGGACCGGATCATTGGAGCCTTTGGAAAGTCTCGTTGTTGAATTGGAGTACAACAATCCTGTGCTCTGGGAAGGTGAGGAAGATGAAATTGAGACTTTTGAGGTTTCCATCGCAGCTCCCAACGGTGTGACGGATGAAAACCCGAGTAACAACAGCTCGGCTAGTCAATTCGTGCGACCTCCGATGTACACTTATGGCGAAGGAGATGACGACGACAATCGCCTGATTCTATGGCATTCGACCAATGACGCATACTGGGAAACGTCTTACACTATTTATGATATGGATGGCAACGAAGTATATGGTCGCGATGATTTTAGCGAAGCGGGAACCACATATCGTGACACAATTCAGTTGAGCGGAGGGTGCTACCTTTTTCACTTAGAAGATAGCGGTGACGATGGATTGTCCTTCTTTGCCAACAACGATGGGAATGGATCTATGCGTTTGAAAAAAGTTGGTAGTGCTACTCTGGAGACATTTCAGCCAAATTTCGGAAAGGATATCAAGCACTATTTCTATTGGAATACGGATATAGTTTCTACCGAGGAATTGCCAGAGAAGAAAGCTTTTGCTGTGGTTTATCCGAATCCAGGAACGGGAGAATTCTTTCTCAAACTAAATGGTTTTGATCAAAATGTTGAGGTGAATGTTTATGATACCAATGGGCGTCTTGTTAAAACGGCACGCTTTAGAACCAGCGGAGATTATCTGCTTGAGCCTCTAGATTTGCAGCATGTGAATGATGGACTCTATTATATTAAGGTAAGCGATGGCAAGAATATCTACAATGAGACAGTTGTAGTAGCGAAATAGGCTGCCTTTCTCTCGATATAAATAAAGCACTCCTTTTTAGGGGTGCTTTTTTTTAGCCTATTGGCAAATGCAATTACAGTTTTCAGACAAATTCCTACAAAACCCCTCAAATCTTGCTATAATGTTGATTTTTGCTTGATTATTGGATTTTTTGGAGGGGGTGTGTTGGTGAAAATGAGGTGTTTCGTTGCGATTGGTTCAAAAAAATAGGGGGTAGTTCATAAATAGTTAGATTATCGAGGTGCTTTTGCTTTCGCATTGATTAATTTTGTCATCGAGTTAGTAATAAATTCATTGAAAGAATAAAGTACAATGGGAGCATCTAGAATTAAAGCATTGGAAGAAGCGATGAATCGCAAGCCGAATTTCCACACGAAACCTGCAAATAGGATTTCGGAATTCTATGGAGAAAATGTATTCAGCCTCAATGTAATGCGAGAGTATCTCACAGATGAGGCCATGGAGAGCGTTTCTGATGCTATGGAGAACGGTACACGCATAGACCGAAAGATTGCTGATCAAATTGCCTCTGCAATGAAGGAGTGGTCAATTTCACGGGGAGCAACTCATTATACTCACTGGTTCCAGCCGCTTACTGGTTCAACCGCCGAAAAACATGATTCTTTTGCCAAGCCCGTGGGAGATGGAACTGCCATAGAAAAATTCGAAGGGACTATGCTCATTCAACAAGAGCCAGATGCATCGTCTTTTCCTAGTGGTGGAATTAGAAACACTTTTGAAGCTCGTGGCTACTCTTTGTGGGACCCTTCTTCTCCAGCGTTTGTTCTAGGCAATACCTTATGTATACCTACCATCTTTATTTCATACACTGGTTTTTCATTGGATTACAAAATGCCTTTGTTGAAAGCATTGACTGCGGTCGATTCAGCAGCAACTAGCGTTTGTCAGTATTTTGACAAAAACGTGAAAAAGGTACACGCAACATTGGGCTGGGAACAAGAATATTTCTTGGTCGATAGAGCTTTGTTCAATGCACGTCCCGACCTGGCATTGACCGGTCGCGCTATGTTTGGACACAATCCTGCAAAGGGTCAGCAATTGGATGATCACTATTTCGGTATCATTCCAAGAAGAGCAATGGAGTACATGAAGCACTTTGAAACTGAATGCCACAAACTTGGAATTCCTGTAACAACTAGACACAATGAGGTTGCCCCGAATCAATTCGAGTGTGCCCCAATGTTCGAAGAAACCAACTTGGCCAACGACCATAACTTGTTGCTCATGGATATTATGGAGCGTGTAGCTAGGGAACATAATTTCAAGGTGTTGCTCCATGAGAAACCGTTTGAAGGATTGAATGGTTCTGGAAAGCACAACAATTGGGCTCTCGCAACAGATACTGGAATAAACTTACTCAAGCCGGGTAAAAATCCAAAGTCAAACTTGCAGTTTCTTACATTCTTTATAAATACCCTCAAGGCTGTTCACACACATGCGGATATTTTGCGCGGTGCTATTGCCACAGCTGGCAATGATCACCGTCTAGGTGCCAATGAAGCACCTCCTGCAATTATGTCTGCCTTCATCGGGACTCAATTGTCGGGTCTTCTCAATGCAATTGAGAAAAACGTAAAAGCCGGAACAATGACTCCGGAGGATAAAACTGAACTCAAACTTGAAATTGGAAGGATTCCTCAAGTGTTATTGGATAACACCGACCGAAATAGAACATCACCTTTTGCCTTTACTGGAAATAAGTTCGAATTCCGTGCAGTAGGTTCGGCTGCAAATTGTGCCAATTCTATGGTTGTTTTGAATACAATCGTTGCCGATCAATTGAACAGCTTCAAGACTGCTGTTGACAAACGCATTAAGTCGGGAGTTAAAAAAGATGAGGCGATTCTTAAAGAACTACAAAAACTTATCAAGGAGTCGAAAGCCATCATTTTCGAAGGAGATGGATACAGCGATGATTGGGTAAAAGAAGCGAAGAAGCGAGGCCTTTCGAATTTCCGAAATACCCCAGAAGCTCTGGCAGTTTGGAAAAAGAAGGAAGTTCACGAGTTGTTCGAGTCTTTGAATGTTCTTTCTGCTCCTGAAATTGAATCAAGATTAGAAGTTGCTCTTGAAGATTATGTGTTAAAACGTCAAATTGAAGCGCGTGTATGCGGAGATATTGCACAAAATCACATAATCCCTACAGCCATCACATATCAGAACCGTATCATTGAAAATGTAAAAGGTATGAAGGAGATCTTCTCTGCAGGTGAGCTGAAAAAGGCTACGACAATGCAGACTAGTCTGATCTTGTCAATCTCTTCACATATGAATGGTATTAAGGCGAATGTTGATGAGCTTTTAGAACAGAGGCGCAAGGTCGATTCTTTGGACAGCTTGGAGAAGAAGGCAAAAATGTATGCCGAAGTGATCAAGCCACTTACAGATGAAATTCGAGAGCATTCGGATCAATTGGAAATGATGGTTGATGATGAGCTCTGGCCAATGCCGAAGCTCAGAGAATTATTGTTTGCGCGATAGAATATCCAGATACAGAATTGAAAAGGTCGTTTCATACTTCGTGAAACGACCTTTTTCTTTCAACAAAATTTAAATTTTGTATCCTTTTTTAACTTCTCGTGTTATACTCTTATATTGTGCGAGAAATTTGAAACCTTGTCGGCAGAGGATTTTGATAACTTGTAGAGTTATTTGTCGACAAAACCCATAATTGAACGGCGGAAACTCCTGTGAAATAAGGAGAATCTGTTATTTGTTTAACTAAAATATAATTGTGTATTTTCGCTTTCTGTTTAAGGAAATTGGAAAACAATATTAATGCCATGAGAATAGCGCAAAGACTGATCTTAACCTGCTTAACACTTGTTCTGGCTATTGCCGTTTCAGCTCAAAGTAAATACACTGAAGATGCTGATAGTCAATACAACAGAGAAGGTTATCACGAAGCTGCTGAGGCTTACAAAAGAGTGTATCCAAAAATCAATACCATCGAAGAAAAGGGACGTGTTCTATTCCGCATCGGTGAATGTTACCGCTTAATGAAAGACTGTGCTGGAGCTGAGGAGTGGTACAAAAAGGCGATAACAGCAAAATATTATAAGACCAACAACGACCTTTATTTCAATTATGCCGAAAGCTTGAGAGAGCAAGGTAAGTTTGATGAAGCGGTTGTTCAATTCCAAAAATACCTTGAAAGAGGCGGTGATAAGGGATTGGCGAATGGCCGAATCAAAGATTGTGAGAACGCAGCTATGATGATTGATGAGCCGCCAACGCGTTACTTGGTGGAAAACGAGATTGTATTGAATTCAGGACAATTCGATTATTCTCCTGTGTTTTCTTCGAAGAAAGACGACGAATTGGTTTTCTCTACTTCGCGTCAGGCAGCAGTAGGTTCTGGAGATGACCCAATCACTGGTGAAAGCTTTATGGACTTGTTTACTTCGGCCCGGGACAAAAAGGGCAAGTGGAGCACACCTACTCCTTTGAACAATACAGTTAATACTGTTTCCAATGAAGGTGCAGCAGCATTTAACAAGAAGGCCAACAACATGTACTTTACACGTTGTATCTATACGAAGAAAGGAAACTTTGCTTGCGACATCTACTCGGTGAAGAAGCAAGGGAAGGATTACGGTGTTAGTGAGTTGATTCCAATCATCGATCGTGAGTGTGATGGCTGCAATGATTCTTCGCAAGTTGGTCATCCAACTTTGACTCCTGATGATATGAATATGATCTTTGCTTCTGATATGCCAGGAGGTTATGGTGGTAAAGATCTTTGGTATATAGCCTTTGACAGAAAAGCTAAAACTTGGGGTAAACCTAAGAATTTGGGAGATAAAGTAAATACTACAGGTGACGAAATGTTCCCGTTTGTTAATGAGAACGGTACGCTTTATTATTCTTCGAATGGTTTAAGCGGACTTGGTGGACTTGATATCTTCAGCGCCGAGAATGTTGGTGAGATGCAATGGGAAAACCCTACTAACTTGCAATATCCAATCAACTCTTCATCTGAAGATTTCGGGATTATTTTCGAAGGAGCTAAAGATCAAGGCTTCTTCTCGTCTAATAGACCAGGAGGAAAAGGAAAAGATGATATCTATAGCTTTAAAATGCCGCCTCTTGAGTTCTGCCTGAAAGCAACAGTATATGACTTTGATAGCGGCAACCCTATTGCCGACGCTAAAGTGATTGTTCAAGGTACGGATGGTTCGTCTTATGAAATTTTAACTGATGGTAACGGTGGATTTGCTCTATGTGAAGGACAAATCATCGCCGAAACAAATTACTCTGTTGATGTTGCCAAAGACGGTTACATTGGCACTGGTGACCAATTCTCTACAATTGGACTTGCCGAGTCTACAACTTTTGCTCGTGAGTATTTCCTACAGCCAATTATCCTGGATACAGAGTATGACCTTCCTTTGGTGTTGTATCCATTTGATAAAAGCGAGTTGTTGATCAACGATGAAGTGAACTCTGCCGATTCGTTGAATTACCTTTACGACCTACTTTCGAGAAACCCAACGTTTGTAATTCAACTTGAAGCCCATACCGATACAAGGGGAGCTTCTGATTACAACCAGAATCTTTCTCAACGTCGCGCCGAGACTTGTGTAAACTACCTCATTACAAAAGGTATACACCCTCAGAGAATGAAGCCGGTAGGATTTGGTAAGTCACAGCCTATTATCACAGATAAAGAAATTAACGCGATGGCTACTGAAGAAGAGCAAGAGTTTGCTCACCAGGTAAATCGACGTACGGTATTTAAAATTGTTAGTTACGATTTTGTTGCCCCTGATAATAATTAGAAGATTGACTAATATCTCATAACTTTGAGGCCGTTCGAAACATTCGGACGGCCTCTTTTTTATTTAAGTCTGGACCAGTATAGAAAGCTGTTCAAACTTGAGATTAGTTTGACCAAATAGATAGCATTTAATCATGGCTGAAGAGAATAAAGCTGCTGCTGAATCCAGATATATGGCTCGCGGAGTTTCCGCTGGGAAAGAAGATGTCCATGCGGCAATTCAAAACATCGATAAAGGTCTCTTCCCAAAGGCGTTTTGTAAAATAGTACCCGATACGCTCACTGGTAGCGAAGATCACTGCATAGTTATGCATGCCGACGGAGCTGGAACTAAGTCTTCCCTAGCATACATGTATTGGAAAGAAACAGGTGACTTGAGCGTATGGAAAGGTATAGCCCAAGACGCATTGATCATGAATATTGATGATCTAATCTGCGTCGGAGCAACCGACAATATTCTAGTCTCTTCGACAATAGGTCGCAACAAACACCTGATTACTGGGGATGTTATTGCTGCTATCATAAACGGCACAGAAGAGCTGTTGGCCGATATGAGATCCTATGGCATCGGTATTCAATCGACTGGAGGAGAAACCGCCGATGTCGGTGACTTGGTGCGCACTATCATTGTCGATTCAACAGTGGTTTGTCGCATGCGCCGCGACGAGGTTGTAGACAATGCCAACATAACAGCTGGTGATGTCGTCGTAGCCTTTGCTAGCGACGGTATGGCTAGTTATGAAACTGATTACAATGGAGGAATGGGTAGCAACGGACTTACCTCTGCTAGACATGACGTTTTTTCAAAAGCTCTTGCATCAAAGTATCCAGAAAGCTTTGATCCAAATACGGACGAGCAATATGTATACAGTGGCTCGAAAGCGCTTACGGATGATGTTGACGGAGTGCCACTTGATGCAGGAAAACTGGTTCTTTCGCCAACTAGGACCTATGCGCCTCTAGTGAAAAAAATTCTTGAGTCACACAGATCGGACATTCATGGAATGGTCCATTGCAGTGGTGGAGCTCAAACTAAAGTTCTGCATTTTGTAGACGATGTGCATATCGTGAAAGACGCTCTTTTTCCAACGCCTACCTTGTTTCGCTTAATCCAAGCAGAATCAGGGACAGACTGGAAGGAAATGTACAAGGTATTTAATATGGGGCACCGACTGGAAGTATACACTGATACTGCCACTGCGAATGAACTGATCCATTTGGCTGAAAGTTTCAATATTCCTGCGAAAATTGTAGGCCGCTGCGAAGCGATGAAGGGAAAGCAAGTGACTATTGAGTCAGAACACGGTAACTTTGTTTACGAAGGATAAGAATGAATAATCTACTTGAAAAATTAGGAGCAATTGCCGATCGATACCGCGAGGTGTCGAAGCAAATTGTCGACCCGGAAACAATTTCAGATCAAAAGGCCTATTCCAAACTCATGAAAGAGTATAAGGGATTAGGTAAGTTTTATGAGATGTACCAAGAGTACAAGACAGTACTCGAAAATATTGTCTCCAGTAAGGCGATGCTTAAATCTGAGGATGATCCTGAGATGAAGGAAATGGCTAAAGAGGAATTGAACTCTCTTGAATCTCGGCAAACGGAGCTGGAGGATGATATTAAATTTATGCTCATTCCAAAAGATCCGGAAGATGCCAAGAATTGCATCATGGAGATTCGCGCAGGAACCGGTGGGGATGAAGCCAGTATCTTTGCCGGTGATCTCTTTCGGATGTATTCGAAGTACGTGGAAAATAAGGGGTGGAAGATAGAAATCGCCAATATCAATGATGGAACGGCCGGGGGATTTAAAGAAATAGTCTTCTCCATTTCTGGTGATGATATTTACGGAACCATGAAATATGAGTCAGGAGTTCACCGCGTTCAGCGTGTTCCAGCTACAGAATCTCAAGGCCGCGTGCATACTTCTGCTGCGACAGTCGCTGTAATGCCCGAAGCCGATGAAGTGGATGTGCAACTCAATGTTTCCGATTTAAAAAAAGATACCTACAGAGCTTCTGGAGCAGGTGGTCAACACGTAAATAAAACGGAGTCGGCCGTGAGAATTACTCACCTTCCTACGGGGGTAGTCGTAGAATGCCAAGACGGACGTTCACAACATAAAAATTACGAAAAGGCTCTGTCGGTCATGCGCTCTCGTCTGTACGAAGCCGAATTGGAAAAACG
This sequence comes from Gammaproteobacteria bacterium, assembly GCA_047615865.1. Taxonomy (GTDB): domain Bacteria; phylum Bacteroidota; class Bacteroidia; order Flavobacteriales_D; family Sanyastnellaceae; genus JADFAK01. The sequence goes on along the minus strand of JBLHIB010000003.1, from coordinate 48,219 downwards.
CAATGCCGAGCGGGCCGCGGAAAGAAAGACTTTGGTTTCGACAGGAGACCGATCGGCAAAAATTCGCACCTATAATTATTCACAAGGCCGAGTGACCGATCATAGGATCAGCCTTACTTTGTATACGTTGCAGCAAACTCTGGACGGTGATTTGAATCCGGTCATTGATGCACTGAAAATGGCTGAAAATGCCTCGAAGCTCCAGGCTGGACAAGAGACTGGCTAAATTATTATCATGACACGAGCCGACCTAATAGCCAACATTCAGAAGAAACGATCATTTCTATGCGTTGGCCTGGATTCTGATCTAGACAAAATCCCAAAACACTTGTTGGATTGCAATGATCCGATTTTCGAATTCAACAAGCAGATCATTGAGGCGACGAGTGAATTTGCCGTCGCCTATAAACCAAATATCGCCTTCTATGAAAAGCTTGGATCGGCAGGATGGGACACATTGAAGAAAACCGTTGAGCTTATTCCCAATGATATCTTCACCATCGCAGATGCCAAAAGAGGAGATATTGGCAACACGTCAAGGTACTACGCCGATACGTTTTTCAAATACATGGACTTCGACTCCGTGACCGTTGCTCCCTACATGGGGATCGATTCGGTAAGCCCGTTTTTGGAATACAATGAGAAATGGGTTATTCTTCTCGCGCTCACTTCCAATCCTGGTGCCATGGATTTTCAAATGTTGGAGTCCAATGGCAAGCATCTCTTTCAACATGTTTTAGAAACATCCTCAGCTTGGGGAAACGAAGAAAATATGATGTACGTGGCTGGAGCAACACGAGGTGAACTGCTGTCGAAAGTTCGCGCCGAAGTTCCCAGCCATTTCTTACTCGTTCCCGGAGTTGGTGCCCAAGGAGGTAGCCTATCCGAGGTCGTTAAATATGGTTCAAACAAAGATTGCGGACTACTAGTCAATAGTTCACGGGGCATTATCTATGCAAGCTCAGATGAAACATTTGCGCAAAGCGCCAAAGAAGAAGCTCAGAAACTTCAAATTCAAATGAGCGCTTGTCTCCCCGCGAAGTAAATTGCTGGTTTGATGGGGTTTAGATCATGGCTAAAGAAAAGTGGAATTCTCGGAAAATCAGAAACTTTTAAGGGCTAACTAATATTTGTATTTTGCCATAACTTAAATGCTCTGCCCCTATGAGATTTGCGCTTTTACTAGTATGTGCTTTCTTCAGTTTCTTGTGCTCTTTTGGACAATATGATGATTTCGAAGGACTGCGTTCTTCAGGATTGTTGAGCGAAGAATATTTGACGAGTAGCAGCGAAAAATTCTATGCCGACATCGAAAATGATGCGCGATTTGACACTTTAAATTATAAAGAAAGAGAAGCAATGATCGGGTTTTACCTGCGCACTCATTTCTTCATGGATTATAACTTGACCAATGGGAATGTCCTTGTAAATGATGAGGTAGGTAATTATGTAGAGAAGGTGTTGGACAAACTTCTTGAAGATAGGCCCGAGGTGCGCGAGAAAATTAAAGTGCGCATGGTGCGCAATCCATACGTCAATGCATACGCAACAGAGCAGGGGATTATTTTGGTGAATCTCGGTCTGATGAGCAAGGTTCGCAATGAAGCCGAGCTGGCATTCATCCTTGCGCACGAAACGATTCATTACATCAATAGCCACAATTCTAACTTGGTACTAGAAGAGGTGAAAATTCAAAACCAGGTTCAGTACATGGGGAATTCTGCAGCGAATGAGCGCTTGTTTAGAAAACATGCATATAACCGAAACCTTGAAACAGAAGCTGACTTAGAGGGAATTGATATTTTTCTGAAAGCGGGATACAATGCCAAATGTGCGTATTCTGTATATGACGTTTTAGATAGTGCGTCTTTCCCATTTTCTTTCCAACCAATAGATCTGGAACCTTTCAGGCCAGACAGTTTTGCTTTCCCTGATTCGGTGACCATGATTATGCCTTCTAAAGTTGTTTTAGTTTTAGATGACGAATTGACGACACATCCAGGTACAGATGAAAGAAGAAGAAGTTTAAAAAAGAAACTCGGAGGGCAAATTGAAGATAATGGTGCTGAATTTTTAGTTTCGAAAGATGAATTTATACGTGCTCGTGATTTGTCTCGCCTGGATATTGCCCATTACTTCAATTCTGACGGACTCTATGTAACAGGTTTTTATCACGCACTTACGCTCCTAAAAGAATTCCCTGGAAATGCATACTTAAAAAGATCTCTTATGGAATCCTTGTACCACTTGGCTATGCAGCACAATCAAGGGCGTTTTATGACGAAGTTCGCTTGGAACGATCAGGGTATAGAAGATGACCTTGCCGAATTACTCGATGACATGAGGAGCGAGGAGATTTTAGTAGTTGCACTTAATCAGGCTTTCAAGTTTAGAAGCGAAGATCCAGAAATCAGGTATTACAACGATGTGTGCGAAAGCTTGATGAAGGTTATCATCGACGAAACAGGATATAAAGTGCGCGAAGTAGGGGTTGCTTACAAAAGCAGCCGAATTTTCAATGGTATGGAGTATTTGGAGTTAATGGCGGCTGATACCTCATGGCGCGAAATATGGGAAAGATCTTATGATATTCATCTAGCAGAAAAGGAAAATAAAAACACCGAAAGTCAATATGTACAGGCCAAGAAGACAAAGAAATCTTTGAGAAAAGGAGTAAGTTTTTTTGCTGATTCTATCTTAGTATATAGCCCCTATTATTATCAGGCCGATACAAGGAAAGCTGAATATATTGACTTCCTTGGAGGTGAGAACAAAGAGAAGTTCTTCATCGAAACGATGGAAGGATACCTCCAAGATTTTGGTAAAAACTACAGTGTACTGGATGTAGGCGATTTTTCCCAAGATGACGTAGGGAAATTGAATGATATGATGCTCATCGGAGATTGGATGAACGATGTAGATATCCATTCCGAAGCCAACTTAGCCTCGGTGTATACCGCTGATGTCGAAGCGCTCAGAGAGCAATACAATTGCAATTATTTGTTAGTGGCTGGGATGTATACTGAACGAGCCGTTTCATATGAGATTTATAAAACTGCATGGGTGGTTTTACCTTTTATAAATCCACTCGCCATTCCTTTTTATCTGATGTATACCTTTCTCCCCCAATATGAATCCTATTTTGTTTACTCTCTTTATGATTTTGAAGCTAAAAAAGTGATCTACTCTGAAGGTCGAGAGATTAAAGGGTTGCGCAATAAAGACCAAATTATTAAGATGCATTTGTATGATCTGATTCAATCCATTAGCCATGAATAAATTGATTTTCATTTGCGTCGCATTACTAATGCTTTCTTCTGTAAAGGAAGTTAAAGCTCAAGGTGGATATTTAGGCAAAAAAACAGCCTTGTATGTATACGGGGATGTTACTTCTTATCAGCGGTTTTCGTTGTATGCTCAACCTTGGCAAAAACGGGTCGGCCTCGCAATTGCCAGGACAGTGAACAGGAATCTGGAAGTTTCCGTTGGCGCGCAATACACAAAGGGAGGTATGTATCCATCTCTCGTAAGAGGTCGTCCAAACGGTAGCAAAACCAAGATCAAGGACGATAATATGTATGGCTTTGGTGGGAAAATAGGATTCAGGAGATTTCGATACACAACTGGAGCTATTTCGCCCATTGGCAGATATTGGGGGATGGAATTATCCTTCGATTATTTTGAAGTTAAAGATTCATTTCTATTAAATACTGGCGGTTTTAATGAAGCTGTGAACACGCCTTATCGCATGGCTTATGTAAAGGGTCAAATATGGTTTAAGGTTGGGTGGCAAACCATCCTTGGTGAGCACATCCTGGTCGGAGGCGAGGTGAGAACTGGTGTTATTCCGGTTGTTGTTGAGCTCACAAGTACCAATTCATCCGGTTTTTGGATCGATGGCCTGAGTTATGCTTTGCTCGATGAATTTATGTCAACTGGCAATGGTTTGGTTCCATTTGAGTTTGGACGAAATCTTTTCGTTCCTGAAGTCCATCTTGCTTATCTTTTTTAAGCTTGTCGACTGACAAGCTTCCATAAGGAATTGCTTTTAGGTGTGATTTTTTAGCACTTACAAAGTTCTGTCTGCACTTATAAACTCGTTTGCAATTTGAGGTGAAAGTCAAATTAGCTTGGTCCCTCAATACCGAGCTTTATGCAAGAGGAATTCCTTCATTTTATATGGCGCTATAGTTTATTGTCCAATTTACCCTTGCGAAACTCTAAGGGGGAAGAGGTCGTTGTTCACAATCCTGGTGAGCTGAACACCAACGCCGGTCCAGATTTTTCAAATGGTCATGTGACTATAGGTGACTTTTCTTGGTATGGAGCGGTGGAGATTCATCTGAAGTCATCGGACTGGATCTCGCATAAACACCACTTTGATCCTGCATATGAAAAAGTGATACTGCATGTCGTGTTCGAAAACGATCGAGATATTTTTCTCAAGACAGCCGGTGATTTGCCTGTGGTGGAGCTCAAGTCTCACATCGATATCAAGTATGTAAAGAACTACAAAGTGTTGAGCGAACGTAAATTGGAGCGTCCGTGTAGATGGGAGCTGCCCGAAATTTCAGATGTGGTATGGGTGAATTGGAAGGACAGGCTCCTTTTGGCGCGCTTGGAGCGCAAATGTTTGTTAGTTGAAGAGTTGCTACACAGATTTAAAAATGACTGGAACAATGTGGCTTGGCATCTTGTTTGTCGCTCCCTAGGGCTCAAAGTAAATAGACATGCATTTGAACTTTTGGCGGCCGCAGTCCCCAATTCAATCTTAAAGCGATGTTCGAATAGTACATTTCAATTGGAGGCTTTGCTATTTGGGCAAGCTGGACTTCTTCCTGAGCTCTCAGCGTCGCCTTACGAAACAGCACTCATCAATGAATATGCATTTTTAAGACATAAGTATGGGTTAGTCCCTATGGCCGGCAGCCAATGGAAGAAACTGCGCATGCGACCATCGAATTTTCCAGAAATTCGAATCGCGCAGCTGGCAGCAATGGCGTTTCAAAATACCGACTGCATGGGCATGTTTCTAGAAATAGAATCCATCAAAGGGATTATGGAATATCTGCGAGTTGAAGCGAGCCCTTATTGGAATACTCATTTTTCTTTTGGTCAATCAACACTTGATAAAAGGAAAAAAATTGGAATAGCAACCGCCCAGTCGATCGTGATTAATGCAGTAGTTCCCATGCTTTTCTTTTATGGTAAAACAAGATCAAATGAGACGATAGCCAACAAGGCCTTCCGTTTATTGGAGGAGATGCCATGTGAGAAGAACAAGGTGATTCGTGAATGGGGAAGTGATGGGATTACCGCAGATAATGCTGGAGATTCACAGGCCTTACTAGAATTGAAAAACGAATTTTGCGATAGCAAAAAATGTCTATCTTGCATGATAGGAGTGAAATTATTAAAAAGACAAAGCTGAGTATGATCGATAGGATTAAAGACTTTTTTGAAAGACAAACTTTTGGAGTTTGTGATTGGTGGGGTCGCCGTCTGGGGATCAAGGCTACCAAAATTCGACTGGCCTTTATTTACCTCTCTTTCATTACTTTAGGTTCTCCGTTGTTGATTTATTTGATGATGGCATTCATCCTAGAGAACAAAGAATATTTTAAATCTGCCCGTCGTCGAAAGACGGTATGGGAAATTGAAGATTAGGCGTGCTGTTCTCATTTAAAGCATTTTCTCGGATATACGTTGCCTTAGTAATCCTCATCACCATCGTGTTGACAGGAAGCTTGGGGTTCATGATCATTGAAGATTATCCATTCTTTGATGCATTTTACATGACGATCATTACCATCTCTACGGTCGGTTTTCAAGAGGTACGTACTTTGTCTTTTGAGGGGCGCATGTTTACTGCAGTGCTAATTATTACCAGCATTGGTACTTTTGCCTATGGCATTTCAGCTATAACTACGTATTTTGTTGCTGGTGAGTATATCAATATTATTCGAAAAGCTAAAGTGGAGAACGAACTAGCCAATATCAAAGATCATGTCATCGTATGCGGTTTTGGTCGCGTAGGTGATAAGGCCGCCGCCGATTTGAACTATATGTCGCAAAGATTTGTAGTCATTGAGAAGTCTGAGGAGAAAAGCAAAATGCTCTATGGAGATCCAGCCTATCTCGTGATAAATGGAGACGCAACCAGTGATGAGGATCTCTGTCGGGCGGGAATTGTATCTGCAAAAGCATTGATCACAACCTTGCCCAATGATGCCGATAACTTATATGTTGTTCTCACGGCACGTGAGCTCAATAAAGATGTAATCATCATATCACGTGCGTCGAAAGCGGCTTCTGTGAAAAAGCTTAGAATAGCTGGTGCCAACAATGTTATTATGCCCGATAGTGTTGGCGGAGCTCACATGGCTTCCCTTGTTGTGACACCTGATGTCATGGAGTTTTTGGATCATGTCTCCGTTCAAGGTGAGGGCGATATTAATTTAGAAGAAGTGACATTCAAAGATCTTCCAGTCGATTTTCAATACAAAACCCTAGGCGAGTTACATATTCGAAATAGAATTGGGATCAATATTATCGGCTTTAAAAGCGAAGACGGTGAATATGTAATCAATCCAGGCCCCGATACTAGAATTCTGCCAAACTCAAAGTTCTTTGTCCTAGGAAATCAAAACCAAATTAGTTTGCTCAATCGTCTGGTTGGCATTACGCCACCCTCAAAATGATTTTGTGACCAACTAATATTCTTGTTTATATTTACAGGCAACCGATATTTTTAACCTGCACCCACATGATGAAAAAGATTCTCTTTAACATATTTATAGCGGCTTCGATCGTGATTATTTCTGTCCCTGCCATAGCGCAAGAAGCGGTGGATAAGGAACGGACTTTAGATGATGTCATCAATGATGCGATGACCCCCGTAACTGTGGCTTTGGGCAAAGTGATCTTTTTCGCAATTCCGACAGGTGAAACTCAGACTCTAACGGAGCTGCAGGATAATGGAGATTACTGGAGCATGGACGAAATGGGTATTTCAGTTGCCTTTTCCGGTGACGAAGTTCCCTACGATCAGCAATTCATAATCGAACCGGTTGATCAAGCTTATTTTAATCTGGTGTATACCATCGATGATGTTGAGCAGACGTCACTGCATAGATTTGGTGACGAAATCAGTCCTGACGTTTTTGCCGGATTTACAATGAGAGTTTCTCCAACAGAAAATGCTCGAAGCTCTTCTTACCTGTTTACTCCGCTGCAAAAGGAAATTCCTTTCGTCCTCATTTGGCTCCTTGTTGGCGCATTGTTTTTCACTCTTTACATGAGGTTTATCAATGTGACAGGCTTCCGTCATGCCTTGGATGTCGTTCGTGGAAAGTTCGATGATCCCAAGGATCCAGGAGAAGTGTCACACTTTCAAGCCCTGACCGCGGCTCTTTCAGGAACTGTTGGTGTCGGAAATATTGCCGGTGTCGCCATGGCAGTTTCAATGGGTGGACCAGGCGCAACTTTCTGGATGATTATTGCAGGTTTGTTCGGAATGTCATCCAAGTTCGTTGAATGTACGCTTGGAGTTAAATACAGGAAATACAATGCAGACGGCACAGTGTCAGGTGGGCCGATGTTCTACTTGAGCGAGGGTTTGGCTCGGCAAGGGAAAAAAAGGTTAGGAAAAGTACTGGCCGCTATATTTGCAATTGCATGTATCGGAGGATCAATTGGTGGAGGAAACATGGTTCAAATTAACCAGGCTACTCAGCAGTTAATTGATGTTACCGGAGGCACTGAAAGCATCTTCTTTGAAAGAGGTTGGATATTCGGATTGATTGTAGCCGGTGTTGTTGCCCTTATCATTATTGGAGGAATTAAGAGTATTGCTCGAGTTACAGATAAAATTGTACCTGCAATGGTAGCAATCTACCTCTTTGCAGCAATTGTAGTTATTGTAATGAACTTTGATAAATTGGGTTGGGCTTTCGGCCAAATCTTCTACGGTGCATTCAACCCCGATGCTGTCTTTGGCGGTTTTATTGGTGTTTTAATACTAGGTTTCAAACGAGCAGCATTCTCGAATGAGGCTGGAATCGGTTCTGCATCCATTGCACACAGTGCTGCTAAGACTGATGAGCCAGTAAGCGAAGGTATAGTGGCCTTGTTGGAACCATTTATTGATACTGTCGTGATTTGTACAATTACAGCATTGGTAATTATTATTACCAATTATGGCGGACTAGGTACAGAACAAATGTTCAATACAGCTGGCCAGTTGGGAGGTGTTTCTCTCACTTCTGCTGCTTTTGAATCAGCTATTCCTTGGTTTCCTGTTGTGTTGTCGGTGGCGGTTATATTGTTCGCTTTGTCTACAATGATTTCTTGGTCATACTACGGATTGAAGTCCTGGACTTATTTGTTCGGGGAAAGCAAGATTGCCAATGTTACATACAAGGCGATATTCTGCTTTTTCGTTGTCGTTGGTTCTGCAATGAGTTTAGGTTCAGTTTTTGATTTTGGTGATATCATGATATTTGCCATGGCATTCCCGAACGTCTTAGGCCTCTATTTCCTTGCTCCTGAAATTAGAGCTGACCTAAAAGATTATTTGGCTCGCGTTAAGTCTGGTGCAATCAAAAAGTACAAATAACGTAGGTGAGTCGCTGGAAAGAACATTTGGCATTCAATAAAAGAGAGCGTTATGGAGTTGTTGTGCTTTGCTCGCTCCTATTTGTAGTTTCCCTATTGCGGGCTTCTTGGGATGATTTTTTTCCACCAATGTACCCTGAAGTAGACTTTAATGTTCTCGCTGAGAAGTTTGAGCGGCCCAAAAAGGCTTCTTTGTTCAAGGGGGAGTTAACTGCTGACAAGGACAAGCCGAAAGTTCCGAAACCGATTACTGATTTCTTCGATCCCAACATAATCTCAGCTGATGAATGGCGACAGCTTGGATTTAGCCAGAAACAAGCCGCATCCTTGGTTAATTACCGCGGGGTAATAGGTGGTTTTTATTCCGCTAAGGACGTGGGGAGCTCCTTTGTGGTTTCCGAAGAAAAATTGGCTCTTCTCATGCCTTGGATGGTTTTTACAATGAAGGAAATCAAAGCAATTCCTGAGGAAATAGTTTCCCCAAAAATGGAAATGGCTGCCGTAGAGCTCAATCAAGCCGATTCTGCAGAACTCCTTGTTATCCGGGGTGTTGGACCATTTTACGCAGGGAAGATCACTCAGTTGAGAGCCAATTTGGGTGGGTTTTCATCTTATGATCAATTGTTGAGCCTGTATGGCATGGATTCAATAAAAATTGAAGCTATACAGCAACAGACTACACTGAACCTGGAACTAGTAAGGGTTCGGAATATCAATCAATTAGGCACCAAGGAGCTGGCTTCCCATACTTTCATTAACTACAATCTAGCACGAGGAATCGTCAAGTACAGAGAGCAACATGGTGATTATAAGAAGCTAGAGGATTTGTTGAAAGTACATTTGATGAACGATTCGATATTGATCATAATTAGGCCGTTCTTTGCAGTCCATGATTGAAGATAGAATTAAAAATGCAGTGCGAGACGTGCCCGATTTCCCGTCTCCGGGGATATTGTTCAAGGATATTACTCCGATTTTCTTGGATCCACAATTGTGCCGGGACATTGTCAGTGAGCTCCACGAGTTTTATAAAAACAAAAATCTAGACCTGGTAATAGGAGTAGAAAGTAGAGGCTTTTTCTTTGGTCTAGAGTTGGCCAAATCATTAGACTTGCCATTCGCGCCAGTGAGAAAGAAAGGTAAACTACCTGCGGAGACAGTCTGCGTTTCCTACGACCTAGAATATGGTAGTGCAGAAATTGAAATACATAAAGGTATTATTAAACCAGGAATGAAAGTTCTAGTTCATGATGACCTCTTAGCAACAGGAGGCACTGCTGGAGCAGCAGCAGAGCTGGTATTGCTGCAAGGCGGTGTTGTTGGTGGGTTTGATTTCTTAGTGGAACTGTCTTTTCTAAAAGGTCAAGACAAGCTTCATAAATACTCTGAAAATATTCATAATTTAGCCTGCTGGTAATTCGAATAACTATTGCCAGTATAATCCGCATTTTGATGACTATGCGGACTCAATAAATTAGACTACAAATGGATTTTAGCAAAAATGAAAATCAGCATATGATCGCCCAAATGGTGCAGGATTTTGCTGAGAAGGAGATTCGTCCCAACATCATGAAATGGGATGAAGCGCAAGAGTTTCCGGTTCATGTGTTCAAAAAACTTGGTGAATTGGGTTTGATGGGGGTTCTTGTGCCACAAGAATATGGTGGAAGTGGTTTTGGCTACTTCGAGTATATTACTGTAGTAGATGAGATCTCGCAAGTTTGTGGTTCGATAGGACTTTCAGTTGCGGCTCATAATTCGCTCTGTACTGGACATATTCTTGCTTTTGGTAACGAGGAGCAAAAAAGGAAGTACTTGCCAAAATTAGCAAGTGCTGAATGGATTGGAGCCTGGGGGCTGACTGAACAAGGGACTGGCTCTGATGCCGGGGGAATGGCTACAACTGCTGTTCTTGATGGTGATGAGTGGGTGATAAATGGATCCAAGAACTTTATAACTCATGCAATCTCTGGAGACGTTGCTGTAGTTATCGTTCGCACAGGTGAAAAGGGCGATTCTAGAGGCATGACAGCATTTGTCATTGAGAAAGGAACACCTGGATTCACTGGAGGAAAGAAAGAAGATAAACTAGGTATGCGCGCTTCTGAGACGGCAGGATTGTTTTTTGACAATTGTCGTGTTCCAAAAGAGAACGTATTGGGAGATGTAGGTCAAGGATTTATCCAAGCAATGAAAGTTCTGGATGGCGGACGGATTTCAATTGGTTCACTTGGGCTTGGAATTGCCAAAGGTGCCATGAAAGCGGCAGTGAAGTATTCGAAAGAACGAGAGCAATTTGGGCAGCCAATTTCTAATTTCCAAGCAATAGCCTTTAAATTGGCAGATATGGAAACTGAGATTGAAGCAGCAGAACTGTTGCTTTACAAGGCGGCTGACCTCAAGAATAAAGGGCAAAACGTTGTCAAGTTGAGCGCAATGGCTAAGTATTATTCGTCAGAGGTTGCTTGCAAAGTGGCCAATGAGGCTGTACAGATTTTTGGTGGCTATGGCTACACAAAAGAGTATCCAGTTGAGAAGTTTTATCGAGACTGTAAGCTATGTACAATAGGGGAGGGGACCTCAGAAATACAAAAACTTGTCATTTCTCGTGAGATTCTTCGTGACTAACCTTTGAAAATGGAAAATTCGTTTTATCTTTGCATCCCTTAAATCAGGAAAGTATGTTAGTAATACCAGTAAAGGAAGGAGAGAATATTGATCGTGCTTTGAAGAAGTTCAAAAAGAAATTTGAGCGTACTGGCACTATGAAACAGCTTAGAGCTCGTCAACATTTCACTAAGCCTTCGTTCGCGAAGCGTGAAATGGTTAAGCGCGCAGCTTATAAGTTACAGATGCAAAACGAAGAGTAGGGTAAAACCTAAAGAGTATAAAGAAAGGTGTAAATTTGTTTAACAGATTTACACCTTTTTCTTTGGAAAAAATCGAAGCATTTATTTCATACTTAGCGCATGAAAAGCGCTACTCTCCGCACACAGTAAACGGATACGAGCGAGACCTTGCTCAATATTTCGAGTTTCAATCCGCATTTTACGAGTCTTCATCATACGCAGATACCACTTTTACCATGATGCGTTCGTGGATTGTATATCTCGTAGAAGAGAAGTATGTCGCCAAGTCTATTCAGCGAAAATTATCTTCGCTTAGATCCTATTTCAAGTTTCTCAAACGGAATTCCCTAGTTGAGATCAATCCTGCCGTTAAAGTGGTGGCCCCAAAGTCAAATAAACGACTCCCTCAGTTTGTTGAGGAGTCGGGAATGGAGCGTTTTGAGGAATTACCTCATACTAATGATTTTAGAGGGATTCGAGACCATTTGATTGTAACAATATTGTACGAAACGGGTATAAGACAGGCAGAGCTCATTAATCTATTCGAGCATCGAATAGATTTTATGAAAGGACAAGTTCGAGTGGTAGGAAAGAGAAATAAGGAACGAATTGTCCCTATCTCACGCACTTTAGTGGATGAAATCAGGCTTTATCAAGATCTTAAAAAAGAGGCCTTTGGTAAATCATATTTGCCCGAATTACTCGTTACAAATAAAGGGAACAAAATGTATCCGAGGTTTGTATACGATAAGGTAAAATATTACCTTAGTCTTGTAACTACCCTAGAGAAGAAAAGCCCGCATGTACTTCGCCATACTTTTGCAACTCACTTGCTAAACAATGGGGCGAATTTAAATTCAGTTAAAGAGCTGCTTGGACATAGCAGTCTTTCGTCTACTCAGGTGTATACTCACAATACAATTGAAAAATTAAAGGATGTGCACAAGAAGTCGCATCCTAATGGATAATTTAAAATTCTACTGAAATATGCAAGTACAAATCCATAGCATTCATTTTGACGCCGATAAAAAGTTGATCGACTTTATTGAAGATAAGTTGGAAAAACTAAGATTATTCCATTCACAGATAATTAGTGCGGAAGTCACATTGAAGGTTGACAAGGCTGATAACCGTGAAAATAAAGTTTCTGAAATAAAATTGGCTGTTCCTGGGAAGGAGCTTTTTGCCAAAAAACAGTCGAAATCCTTCGAAGAAGCTACTGATCAAGCGGTAGACGCGCTGCGAAAGCAAATTGAGAAGCACAAGACTAAAACCATGGATCATTAAAAAAAGCAAATAATTTGTGAAAAAGATGCTCCTGATGTTTGCGCATACGAAAAGCTTTTCTACATTTGCACTCCCTTAGAAATGAGGGGGTGTTTTTTTTGACACAGATAGTTCATTTTTTCATGATTTTGCCGATGTAGCTCAGCTGGCCAGAGCACGTGATTTGTAATCTCGGGGTCGGGGGTTCGAATCCCTTCATCGGCTCTATTTTCATTAATAGAATACCTGGGGGTGCGCCGGAGTTGGAGAGCCGGGGCAGACTGTAAATCTGTTGTCTTCGACTGAGTAGGTTCGAATCCTACCACCCCCACACTTAATATTGATGAAGTTTTGGATTGTTAGCCTAATCCAAATTATAAGCGGGAGTAGCTCAGCTGGCTAGAGCATCAGCCTTCCAAGCTGAGGGTCGCGAGTTCGAATCTCGTTTCCCGCTCATTATATTGCAGTCAGTGACTCTGACCTGGTAGCTATAAGGTACTGGAGTGTCTTTTAGCCCTGGTAGGGGGATTGATACCAGCCGACGTAGCTCAGGGGTAGAGCGTTTCCTTGGTAAGGAAGAGGTCATGGGTTCAATTCCCATCGTTGGCTCTAGAGTGATAAGTCTCACTTGAGAAAGGATTATGGAGAAGGTGATACTTTGCTTGATTTAGTCAAGATAAGGGGTTGCGTTCTCTATTTGTAGTAAAAAGTTAATTAGGAAGTAAACAACAATTTAAATTTTCTGGCAATGGCTAAAGAAACATTTGACCGTTCGAAACCACACGTAAACATTGGTACAATCGGTCACGTAGACCACGGTAAAACTACCTTGACGGCTGCGATAACACGAGTATTGTCTGACAGTGGTTTGGCGGACAAAATGGACTTTGACGCGATCGATAACGCTCCTGAAGAAAAGGAACGTGGAATTACGATTAACTCATCGCACGTTGAGTATTCGACGGAAAATCGTCACTATGCTCACGTTGACTGTCCAGGTCACGCGGATTACGTGAAGAACATGGTAACAGGTGCGGCCCAAATGGACGGAGCTATTCTTGTTGTTGCTTCTACTGATGGTCCTATGCCTCAAACACGAGAGCACATTCTACTTGGACGTCAGGTTGGTATTCCTCGTATCGTTGTATTCATGAATAAAGTGGATATGGTAGATGACGAAGAGCTACTTGAATTGGTTGAAATGGAAATTCGTGAGCTTCTTTCATTCTATGAGTATGATGGTGATAACTCACCTGTTATTCAAGGTTCTGCGCTAGGTGCATTGAACGGAGAAGAGAAATGGGTTGAGACTGTTAAGACTTTGATGACTGCAGTTGATACGTGGATCGAAATTCCACCACGTGACGTTGAGAAGCCATTCCTTATGTCTATAGAGGATGTATTCTCAATCACTGGTCGTGGAACAGTTGCTACAGGACGTATCGAAACTGGTGTTGTTAACACGGGTGATGAGGTTGCGATCTTGGGTATGCAAGAAGAGCCTCTCAAGTCTGTTTGTACAGGTGTTGAGATGTTCCGTAAGATCCTTGATAGAGGTGAAGCTGGTGACAACGTTGGTTTGTTGCTACGTGGAATTGATAAAGCAGATATTAAGCGTGGTATGGTTGTCGCTGCCCCTGGTACGATTACTCCACACACTCACTTCAAAGCTGAGGTTTATATCCTCAAAAAAGAAGAAGGTGGACGTCACACTCCATTCCACAACAACTACCGTCCTCAGTTTTACTTCCGTACGACTGACGTGACAGGAGTTATCTCTTTAGGTGAAGGCCGTGAAATGGTTATGCCTGGTGATAACGTTACAATCAACGTTGAGTTGATCGTTCCTGTAGCAATGGACAAAGGTCTACGTTTCGCGATTCGTGAAGGTGGCCGTACTGTTGGTGCTGGTCAGGTGACTGAGATTACAAAATAAGAAAAGGCTTTTTAGATAAGCAGTGGAGGTGGATTCTCAAAAGGAATCCACCTTCATTTTCGTGTTTTAAACAAACAGGTGTGGCTCAATTGGTAGAGTAGTGGTCTCCAAAACCATTGGTTGCAGGTTCGAGTCCTGCCACCTGTGCAAAAGCAAAGAAGTTATGGCAAGTATGAAGACTTATATCGTAGAATCGTATGATGAATTGTTTAACAAAGTGACTTGGCCAAAGTGGGGTGAACTTCAAGAAAGCTCAGTTTTGGTTCTGGTAACTTCGTTGATGATTTCTTTGACAGTCTTTGCTATGGATTTCATATTCGGAGTAAATGATCCAGCTTGGACCTGGGATGGGTTACTAGGGTTCTTGTACAGAAATGTACTTTAGTTTTAGTAAATACGAATCTTGCAAACAAGCTGAAGCATGGCCGAAGTAGAAAAGAAGTGGTACGTAGTTCGCGCAATTAGTGGGAAAGAGAAGAAAGTAAAGGATTATATTGAGAGTGAAATTAGTGCAATGGGTTTGAGTGATTTTGTTGCGCAGGTATTGATACCTACGGAGAAAATCTATCAGATTCGAAATGGTAAGAAAGTAAGTAAAGAAAGAAACTTCTTTCCAGGTTACGTGCTTATCGAAGCTGCTCTAGTTGGCGAAGTGCCTCACGTTATTCGTAACGTGCAAAATGTAATTGGATTTCTTGGTGCTGAAAAAAGAGGCGCGCCTCTTCCTTTGAGAACCGCTGAAGTCAATAGAATACTTGGTAAGGTCGATGAGCTTGCCGAAACTGAAGAAGCAATGAATATTCCTTATATCGTCGGTGAGACGGTTAAGGTTATTGACGGACCTTTCAATAATTTCCATGGTGTGATTGAAGAGATCAACGAGGAAAAGAAGAAGTTGAAAGTGATGGTGAAAATCTTCGGTCGTAAAACACCTTTGGAGCTTGGGTTTATGCAAGTGGAAAAGGAAAATTAATTGATTAAACGCGCTTTGTATGTTGTACCTAGTTTTTGAATGCTTCCCTTTGTACAGGATACCATTAGCAAACAATAAATAAATAAAATGGCGAAAGAAGTAGCTGGATTGATCAAACTGCAGATCAAAGGTGGTGCAGCCAATCCATCCCCTCCTGTAGGACCCGCTTTGGGTGCGAAAGGTGTCAATATCATGGAGTTCTGTAAGCAGTATAATGCTAGAACTCAAGATAGGGCTGGAAAAGTGTTGCCGGTAGTCATTACCGTTTACAGTGATAAGTCTTTTGACTTCATCATTAAAACCGCTCCTGCCGCGGTTCAATTGCTCGAAGCTGCCAAACTAAAGTCTGGTAGTGCCGAGTCTAATAGAATCAAAGTAGGTAACGTAACTTGGGATCAAGTGCGTGCGATCGCAGAAGACAAAATGGCCGATCTTAATGCATTTACAGTCGAATCAGGAATGATGATGGTGTCTGGAACTGCAAGAAGTATGGGTTTGATTGTCAAAGGTGAACGCCCTTTTTAAGCTCAGATAACTGAAATACAATGGGAAGATTAACCAAGAATAGAAAAGCAGCGCTTGAGATTTATGATGCAGAAAAACTGTATCCACTAAGCGAAGCAACAGACATGGTGAAGTCATTAGACAAATCCAAGTTCGATGCTACAGTTGATGTCGCTGTTCGCCTTGGCGTAGATCCCCGTAAAGCCAACCAAATGGTTCGTGGCTCGGTTTCCTTGCCTCATGGATCAGGAAAAACAGTACGTGTACTCGTATTGTGTACCCCTGATAAAGAGCAGGAAGCTAAAGATGCCGGTGCCGATTACGTTGGACTTGACGAGTATCTGGACAAAATTAAAGGCGGATGGACCGATGTAGATGTGATCATCACCACTCCAAATGTTATGGGTAAAGTTGGTGCGTTAGGTAGAATTTTGGGACCACGTGGTCTTATGCCTAACCCTAAGACTGGAACTGTAACTCTTGAAGTTGGAAAAGCTGTTGTAGCTACAAAGGCCGGAAAAATTGACTTTAAAGTAGATAAGTATGGTATCATTCACGCTAGCGTAGGCAAAGTGTCGTTTGATTCTAAACAACTTTTTGACAATGCGTCAGAAGTACTTGAAGCTTTATTGAAAATGAAACCGGCTTCGGCAAAGGGTGCCTATATGAAAAGTATTAGTCTTTCTAGTACTATGGGCCCTGGAGTAAGTGTTGAACCGAAGTCAGTAGCGCAGTGAGCGTAGTTGGCAAAAAGCCTATCAGTCATGCATAGAGATGAAAAAAACCAAATCATAGCTGAGCTGAAGGAATCGCTGGGTAAGTCTAATGTGATTTATCTAACGGATACTTCCGCGCTTGATGCTGAGTCTACGAGTTCATTGCGACGAGAATGTTTTAAGCAAGATATACAACTTAAGGTTGTGAAGAATTCTTTGCTTAGAAAGGCATTCGAGTCCGCAGAAGGACGTGACTACTCTCCTCTTTTCGAGGCATTAAAGGGAAATACTTCACTGATGTTTTCAGAAGTGAGTAATGCCCCAGCCCGACTAATAAGAGAGTTTCGTAAGAAGCATGAAAAGCCGTTGCTAAAAGCAGCTTATGTCGAAGAAGAGTGTTATCTAGGTGATAACCAACTGAATGCATTGTGCGATGTCAAATCCAAAGAGGAACTCATTGGAGATGTTATCGGATTGCTTCAGTCACCAATCAAAACTGTTGTTTCTTCTCTTCAATCGGGACAGAACAACATCGGAGGTTTGTTGAAAACACTCGAAGAACGAGCATCATAAATTATTAAGTAAAAATTATCCAAACACTATAGAGATGGCGGATATCAAACAAATGGCAGAATCGCTTGTAAACCTTACAGTAAAAGAAGTTAAGGAACTTGCTGACATTCTGAAAGACGAATACGGAATCGAGCCTGCTGCTGCTGCAGCAGTTGCTATGGCTCCTGTTGCTGGCGGAGACGCTGCTGCTGAAGAGCAAACTGAGTTTAACGTAACCCTTAAGGCAGCTGGTGGTTCTAAATTGGCGGTAGTAAAGCTAGTTAAAGAACTTACTGGACTTGGTCTTAAAGAAGCGAAAGAACTCGTTGATGGAGCACCTACTTTTATTAAAGAAGGTATCCAAAAAGATGAGGCAGAAGCACTTAAATCTCAGCTTGAGGAAGCCGGTGCGGAAGTTGAAGTTTCGTAAGGATAGAATATATTTTAGCCTTGTATAAAGGTTTAGGCCTCCCCATTTTGGGGCAGGCCTAAACTCTTTTACGTTAGCCTATTTTAGGCAGTACGAGTACTTAATCCTATTGTTGATCTTTAATTCTAAAGGCCTTGGTACAAAATCAACCGACTGATCAAAGAATCAGTTTCGCGTCCACTAAAAACTTGTACGCTTATCCGGATTTCCTTGAAATCCAATTGAAATCATTCCAGGAGTTTTTTCAGCTGGAAACGAACCCTGAGAACCGTCAAGAAGAAGGACTGTTTAAGGTATTCAGTGAGAATTTTCCTATCACGGATACCCGTAACCAGTTCGTCCTTGAATTCTTGGACTATTTCATCGACCCACCTCGATATGGTATTGAGGAGTGCATCGAAAGAGGATTGACCTATTGTGTCCCTCTTAAAGCTAAGTTGAAACTGTATTGTACAGATCCAGAACATGAGGATTTTGAGACAATTGTGCAGGACGTGTACCTAGGTACTATCCCGTACATGAGCCCTCAAGGTTCTTTCGTTATCAACGGAGCTGAACGTGTAATAGTTTCACAATTGCACAGGTCTCCTGGTGTATTCTTTGGCCAAAGCCGCCACGCCAACGGTACGAAGCTGTATTCAGCTCGTATTATTCCTTTTAAAGGATCTTGGATTGAGTTCGCTACTGACATCAATAATGTCATGTATGCCTACATTGATCGAAAGAAAAAATTGCCGGTTACAACTCTGCTTAGAGCAATCGGTTATGAAAGCGACAAAGATATTCTTGAAATATTTGACCTCGCTGATGAAATCAAAATTTCTAAAGCTTCACTAAAACGTGCAGTTGGTAGAAAACTAGCTGCTCGTGTGCTTAAGTCATGGGTTGAGGATTTCGTCGATGAAGATACTGGTGAAGTTGTTTCGATCGAACGTAATGAAGTTATTATCGATCGTGAAACCATCATTGAAAAAGATCACATTGAAGAGATCTTGGATTCAGGTACTAAAACGATTATTCTTCACAAGGAGAATATCAATGCTGCCGATTTCTCTATCATATACAACACGCTTCAGAAAGATACTTCTAATTCTGAAAAAGAAGCTGTTGAACATATTTACCGTCAGCTGCGTAACGCCGAGCCACCAGATATGGAGACGGCACGTGGTGTTATCGATAAGCTGTTTTTCTCTGAGCAACGTTACGATCTCGGAGAAGTAGGAAGATTCCGAATCAATAGAAAACTCGGTTTGAGTATGTCTGTTGATGCACGCACTCTTACGAAGGACGACATTATCTGTATCATTAAGTACTTGATAGAGTTGGTGAATTCTAAGGCTGATGTCGATGATATTGACCACCTTTCTAACAGAAGAGTTCGTACTGTTGGTGAGCAACTATATAATCAGTTTGCCGTAGGTCTTGCTCGTATGGCGCGTACCATTCGTGAAAGAATGAACGTACGTGATAACGAGGTGTTTACTCCAATTGACTTGATCAATGCCAAGACGCTGTCTTCAGTGATCAATTCGTTCTTTGGAACAAACCAGTTGTCTCAGTTCATGGATCAAACAAATCCATTGTCTGAAGTAACTCACAAACGTAGAATGTCTGCACTCGGACCCGGTGGTCTCTCGAGAGAGCGTGCTGGATTTGAGGTTCGTGACGTTCACTATACTCACTATGGTAGACTTTGTACCATTGAGACTCCAGAGGGTCCGAACATTGGTCTGATTTCTTCTCTTTGCGTTTACGCTAAGATCAATAAGCTAGGTTTTATTGAGACTCCATATAGAGATGTTGTCAATGGTAAAGCGCAGTTTAAGGATGACAGTGTAGTTTACCTCAGTGCCGAAGAAGAGGATGAGAAAATGATTGCACAGGCAAATGCCAAAATATCTGATGATGGTGCTTTCCTTGGAGATCTAATTAAAGCTCGTCTAGAAGGTGATTTTCCTTTGGCTACGCCAGACAAGATCAACTTAATGGATGTGGCTCCTAATCAAATTGCATCTGTTGCTGCATCTCTTATTCCATTTTTGGAGCATGATGATGCCAACCGTGCCTTGATGGGATCCAACATGATGCGTCAGGCAGTTCCTTTGTTGAAGCCTGAATCGCCTGTTGTGGGTACTGGAATTGAAAAGATGGTTGCGCTTGATTCACGTATTCTGCTTAGAGCAGAAGGTGAAGGCGTAATTGAATTTGTGGATGCCAATGAAATCAAGATTCGATACAAGCGTACCGAAGATGAAGACATGGTGAACTTCACAGATAACCTCAAGACTTACGAGCTTACTAAGTTCCACAAGACCAACCAAGGTACTTGTATGAACCTGCGCCCGATGGTTAAGAGAAATCAAAAGGTTGTAGATGGTACTGTGCTTGTTGAAGGTTATGGTACTCAAGAAGGAGAGCTTGCTCTCGGCCAAAATTTGAAGGTTGCCTTCATGCCTTGGAAAGGATACAATTTTGAGGATGCGATCGTAATTTCTGAGCGTATTGTAAAAGAAGATGTATACACTTCTATTCACATTAGTGAATATGTGCTCGAAGTGCGTGACACAAAACGTGGTGTCGAAGAGCTTACTGCGGATATTCCAAACGTAAGCGAAGAGGCTACCAAAGATTTGGATGAGAATGGTATTATTCGAGTTGGTGCTGAAATTTCTGATGGTGATATTCTAATCGGAAAAATCACTCCTAAAGGTGAAACTGATCCTTCTCCTGAAGAAAAACTTCTAAGAGCTATTTTTGGTGACAAAGCCGGTGATGTAAAGGATGCTTCTCTTAAAGCCCCTCCATCAACAAGTGGTGTTGTGATCAACAAGAAATTGTTCTCTCGTGCTGTTAAAGATCGTAAGATTAAGGCTTCTGATAAAACACTTATCGATGCTTTGGATAGAGACTTTGACAAAGAATGTAGCGCACTGAAAGAAGTTTTGGTGGAGAAGTTGATGAAGATTTGTGGCGGAAGATCTAGCCAAGGAGTTTTCAATTACTTCAAAGAAGAGCAGATTAAGAAAGGAGTTAAATTCACGCTTAAAGCACTGAAGACCCTTGATTATAGCATAATTAATAGCGACGGTTGGACAAAAGATGCTGGATTGAATGGCTTGGTAAGAGCTACAGTTCACAACTACAATCTAATGTACAATGATGTCCTCGGTTCTTACAAGCGTAAGAAGTTCCAAATCACCGTTGGTGATGAGCTTCCTGCAGGTATTGTAAAGCTTGCTAAAGTCTATGTAGCCGCTAAGCGAAAGCTTAAAGTAGGTGATAAGATGGCAGGTCGTCACGGTAATAAAGGTATTGTTGCCCGAATTACTCGACAAGAGGATATGCCTTTCTTAGAGGACGGAACTCCAGTGGATATCGTTTTGAACCCACTTGGTGTACCTTCAAGGATGAACCTTGGACAGATCTATGAGACTGTACTTGGATGGGCCGGCGTAAAGCTTGGTAAGAAATTTGCAACTCCAATTTTTGACGGAGCGCACATTGATGAAATCAACGCTTATACAGATGAGGCTGGTGTTCCACGTGGTGGAACCACTTACTTGTATGATGGTGGCACAGGTGTTCGTTTTGATCAACCAGCTACAGTTGGCGTGATCTATATGATCAAGCTTTCTCACATGGTTGATGACAAGATGCACGCTCGTTCGATCGGACCATACTCTCTCATTACTCAGCAACCTCTCGGTGGTAAAGCACAGTTTGGTGGTCAGAGATTTGGTGAGATGGAGGTTTGGGCTCTCGAGGCCTTCGGTGCAGCTCATATTTTGCAAGAGATTCTTACCATTAAGTCTGATGATGTCATCGGACGTGCGAAGGCCTATGAAGCCATCGTTAAGGGTGAGACTTTGCCTGCTCCTGGAATTCCTGAGTCGTTCAATGTATTGTTACATGAGCTTCAGGGTCTTGGTCTCAACATCACACTGAAGTAGGAGTTCCTACTCAGTTAATGAACTAGATATTTACTTTCTATTGATAGATGAATATGTCTCAAAAGAAAAAAAACACTAGGCAAAACAGCGCCTTCAATACGGTAACGGTTAATTTGGCTTCGCCAGAACAAATGCTCGAAAGATCATTTGGTGAGGTACTCAAGCCTGAAACAATTAACTACCGAACGTATAAGCCAGAGAGAGATGGACTTTTCTGTGAGCGAATTTTTGGTCCTGTAAAGGACTACGAATGCCATTGTGGTAAATACAAACGAATCCGGTATAAAGGAATTGTTTGTGACCGTTGTGGTGTCGAGGTAACTGAAAAGAAAGTACGTCGTGAGAGAATGGGACACATTCAATTGGTTGTTCCTGTTGCTCACATATGGTACTTCAAGTCGTTGCCTAACAAAATTGGTTACTTGCTCGGTTTGCCGACCAAAAAGCTTGATCAAATCATATACTATGAAAGATATGTTGTGATCAATCCTGGTTCTGCGGTGAATGCCGAAGGAGAGCCAATGCTCTACATGGATTTCATCACTGAAGAAGAATATCTTGATGTTCTTGAAGTGATGCCACGTGAGAACCAGTATTTGGATGATAAAGATCCAAATAAATTCGTAGCCAAGATGGGTGCGGAGGCGTTGCACGATTTGTTGAAACAATTAGATTTGGATCAGCTTTCTTTCGATTTGCGCCATAAGGCAAATACGGAATCTTCTCAACAACGTAAGAATGAGGCCCTAAAGCGTCTTCAAGTTGTTGAGGCATTTAGAGATGCCAATACACGTATTGAAAATCGTCCTGAATGGATGATTGTTCGAGTTGTACCTATCATTCCGCCAGAGTTGCGACCACTTGTGCCACTAGATGGTGGTCGTTTCGCAACTTCGGATTTGAATGACTTGTACCGTCGTGTGATCATTAGAAACAATCGTCTGAAGAGACTGATCGAAATCAAAGCCCCTGAAGTAATCCTGCGTAATGAAAAACGTATGCTTCAAGAGGCAGTTGATTCTCTGCTCGACAATTCAAGAAAGTCAAGCGCAGTGAAGTCGGATTCGAACCGTCCACTCAAATCACTTTCTGATAGTTTGAAAGGAAAGCAAGGTCGTTTCCGTCAAAACCTTCTCGGTAAACGTGTTGATTATTCTGCACGTTCCGTAATTGTAGTTGGACCGAAATTGAAATTGCATGAATGTGGTATGCCAAAGAATATGGCTGCCGAGCTATACAAGCCTTTCATCATTCGTAAGCTAATCGAAAGAGGTATCGTAAAAACAGTGAAGTCAGCAAAGAAAATTGTTGATCGCAAAGAACCTGTTGTTTGGGATATTCTTGAAAATGTACTTAAAGGACACCCTATTCTCCTTAACCGTGCACCGACTTTGCACAGGTTAGGTATACAGGCTTTCCAGCCAAAGCTTATTGAAGGAAAAGCAATTCAGTTGCACCCATTAGTATGTACTGCATTTAACGCCGATTTTGACGGTGACCAAATGGCAGTCCACTTACCACTTGGTGCAGCCGCTATTCTTGAAGCACAACTATTGATGTTGTCTTCACACAATATTCTTAACCCTGCCAACGGTGCACCTATTGCTGTGCCATCACAGGATATGGTCTTGGGTCTTTATTATATTACAAAAGACCGCCCAAGTACTAAGGAAAGACCTCAGTATGGAGAGGGTATGACATTCTATTCTTCTGAAGAGGTCAATATTGCCTATAACGAAGGTCGTGCGTCACTCCACGCGAAAATTAAAGTTCGTGTTGTTACTCCTCAAGATACGACAGAAGTTATTGAAACTACAGTTGGACGAGTGTTGTTCAACGAAGTTGTTCCTAAAGAAGTAGGATACATCAATTCAATCTTAACTAAAAAAGCGCTCCGTGATATTATTGGAGACGTAATGAAGATTGTAGGTGTTAGCCGTACTGCTCAGTTCCTTGATGATATCAAAGAAATTGGTTTCTACAATGCCTTTAAAGGTGGTCTGTCGTTCAACTTGAACGATGTAATCATCCCAGAAGAAAAAGTAGCGCTAGTTGAGGATGCCACTACCAAAGTTAAAGAGGTAATGGGGAACTACAATATGGGTCTGATTACCAATAACGAGAGATACAACCAAATCATTGACATTTGGACACATACTAACTCGAAGTTGACCAATATCCTTATGGATCGCCTCCAAAAGGATAACCAAGGTTTTAACTCGATTTATATGATGTTTGACTCAGGTGCAAGGGGATCTAAAGAGCAAATTCGTCAGCTCTCAGGAATGAGGGGATTGATGGCCAAGCCACAGAAATCTTCTGCGATGGGTGGTCAAGACATTATTGAAAACCCGATTCTTTCAAACTTTAAGGAAGGACTTTCAATTCTTGAGTACTTTATCTCTACTCACGGTGCTCGTAAAGGTCTTGCCGATACAGCACTTAAGACGGCCGATGCAGGTTATTTGACTCGTCGATTGGTTGACGTAGCTCAAGACGTTATTATTCGTGGTGTAGATTGCGGTACCCTTAGAGGTCTTGTTGCTAGCGCACTCAGAAAGAGTGATGAGATCGTAGAGTCCTTGTACGATAGAATTCTTGGACGTGTTAATGTTCATGATGTACTCAATCCTGATACAGACGAATTGATCGTAGCGGCTGGTTCTGAAATTACTGAGGAAATTGGCAAAGAGATTGAAAAGTCTGGCCTTGAGGAAGTTGAAATTCGTTCGGTTCTGACATGTGAGTTGAAGCGTGGAGTTTGTACCAAATGTTATGGTAGAAACTTAGCAACCAATCGCATGGCTGAAAAAGGAGAAGCTGTTGGCGTTATCGCCGCTCAGTCGATCGGTGAGCCTGGTACACAGTTGACGCTTCGTACTTTCCACGTGGGTGGTACTGCAGCCAATATTACTGATGCCAACGATATTAAAGCTAAGTATAGCGGTAAATTCGATATTGAAGAACTACGTAGTGTAGAGAGAGTGGCTGATGATGGTACTATTACCAATATCGTGGTTTCTCGTTCTTCTGAATTGAAAATTACTGATGATAAAACGGGGGTCGTTCTACAGACTACCATTCTGCCATACGGTGCCAAGTATTTCGTTAAAGGAAAGCGTAAGCTTACTAAAGGCGATGTAGTTTGTGAATGGGATCAGTACAACTCAGTAATTGTTACTGAAGACAGTGGTAAGATCCATTTTGACAATGTAGAACTAGGAGTTACCTACAAAGAAGAGATGGATGAGCAAACTGGTTTTACCGAGATTGTCATCGTCGAAACGAAGGACAAAAAGAAAAACCCTGCGATTCACATCATGGGAGGTAAAGACGGCAAAGAGAGATTGAAAGTTTATTCTCTCCCTGTTGGTGCTCACATCTCTGTTCGTGAAGGAGACAAAATTGGAACTGGTGAGATTATTGCCAAGATTCCACGTCTAGCGGGTAAATCTGGTGATATTACCGGTGGTCTGCCAAGGGTAACTGAGCTTTTCGAAGCACGTAACCCTTCTAATCCAGCTGTTGTTTCTGAAATTGACGGTATCGTTGAGTACGGAAAAATCAAGCGTGGTAATCGTGAGATTATCGTAACGGCTAAGACTGGTGAAGTAACTAAGTACCTTGTTCCATTGTCGAAGCATATCCTTGTTCAGGAGAATGATTTCGTTCGCGCTGGATCAGCACTTTCTGACGGAGCTGTTACTCCTGCAGATATTTTGGCGATTGAAGGTCCTACAGCTGTACAGGAATATCTTGTGAATGAGATTCAAGAGGTATACCGACTGCAGGGTGTGAAGATCAACGACAAGCACTTTGAGGTTATCGTTCGTCAAATGATGCGTAAAGTAATCATTGAAGATCCAGGTGATACACGCTTCCTTGAAAATCAGTCTACAGATCGTATCGACTTTATTGAGGAGAACGATAGACTGTTTGGAAACGTAGTGGTTACCGAGGCTGGCGATTCTGAGACTATCAAACTTGGAGAGATTGTTTCTGCAAGAAAACTGCGTGACGAAAATTCACAGTTACGTCGTAAAGATAAGTTGTTGATTGAGGCTAGGGAAGCGATTCCTGCAACGTCACGTCCATTGCTACAAGGTATTACTCGTGCGTCTCTTCAGACTAAATCGTTTATATCAGCTGCATCATTCCAGGAAACTACTAAAGTTCTTAATGAAGCTGCAGTAAATGGTAAGACTGACCACCTGTTAGGGCTTAAGGAAAATGTGATCGTTGGTCACTTGATTCCAGCCGGTACTGGTGTTAGAGATTATCAAAAGGTAATCGTTGGATCTCAAGAAGAATATGATGCTCTGCATAAAGCTACATCTGAGCCGGCAGTAGAGCCTACAATTACGGAAGAGTAACCGTAGTTATATCTAATTGAAAAAGGCCGCTTATTGCGGCCTTTTTTATGATCTAAACTTTTGGTCGAGCAAATTATATACGTCCTAGTTCTATATGAGTTCAATGATAAGACTGAGGACCTAGGAGGTCTTAAGACTCATGTGGTCTGTGGCTTCTTGATTCCGTTAGATGCTGGCGTGGGATAAGGTCAAAGGGAAACCGTTAGATCTTAAGAAGAATGTCATATCCTCCTAATAGTTAAAGCATAGGGTACAATTGCCTGATGTGTAATTGCCGATATTTCAATTGAAATATCGGCTTAGAGAAGCTTTCTCTATTCTGGCTGCTTTGCTGCAAAATGGTAAACAAGAAAATTTCAACCACTAGTTGTGAGGTGGTGACTTTGGTAGGGAAGTAAAGGAGGTGAAAGTTTAAAGAAACCAGCTCTCGTCTTTAGAAGTGCGTTGAATCTCCGCCATTTTTAAAGCTGTTACAGCCGATTCAACACCTTTGTTGCCATGTTCGCCGCCTGATCGAGCTTTGCTCTGTTCAATGGTGTCATCTGTAAGCACGCCGAAGACCACAGGTTTATTGAACTTTAAAGAAACGTTCATTACACCGGTAGCACATGAGGAACATACGTAATCGAAATGTGCAGTGGCTCCGCGAATAACACAGCCTAGACAGATAATGGCATCGTAAGCAAAAGATTCCGCGAGTAACTGAGCTCCGAATGGAAGCTCGAAGGCTCCAGGAACTTGAATTACCGTAATATTTTTATCTTGAACTCCTGCTTTAACCAAGACTTCTTTGCAGCCTTGAAATAGGTTTTGGGTTATCTCGCCATTCCATTCCGACACAACAATTCCAATGCGCAATGAAATTGCCTTAGGTAAAGATGAGGAATCAAAAGAAGATAAATTGGTCAGGCTAGTAGCCATGAAAGGGGTGTGTCAATACTGATAAAGCATAGCACCGTACTTCGCTGCCTTTTCGTATTCTGTCGCATCAGGATAACCTTCCGTGATAGCGTCGAACATTTTCTTCGCCTCAGATTTGTTACCCAAATCCATT
Source organism: Gammaproteobacteria bacterium (assembly GCA_047615865.1). Taxonomy (GTDB): domain Bacteria; phylum Bacteroidota; class Bacteroidia; order Flavobacteriales_D; family Sanyastnellaceae; genus JADFAK01. The sequence continues at coordinate 21,000 of JBLHIB010000003.1, read as the reverse complement.
TGAACAATTGCAGCCTTCATCATGTACATTGGAGCTGTATATGAATCTGAGTCCGAGTTTTTTGCTTTTGCAGCAGCTTTTGAAAGCCATTCAAGACCAGCGTCAAGATCATTCAACTCAACATAAAGGTCTCCTATATTGCCAAGTGCGATTAGACCAAGCACGTCGTCATCGAAATCACATTGCTTGAAGTTATCGATTGCCAACTCGTATTCACCCTGGTCACGGTTGATAATGCCCATGTAATAATTAGCCAGTTTACCGGCAGATGTATTACCATGTTGTGCAGCAACATCCTCGAATCCAAGATAAACACCATCTCCGTTCATCGCCAAATCCAATGAATCAGCTTGAAAATAGATCTCAGCTTTCCAGATGCTCGCGCGAGCATCCATTTCATTTGGATTTACTACGAAGTATTGGTATGCAAAGAATGCACAGACAGCTAATGCAACACCACCAAGGACTGTGGTCAGCATTTTTCTGTTCTTATCGACATACATCTCTGTTTTCGTATATATCTCTTGAACATCAACGATTGTCTCTTCTTGATCTTTCTTGGCCATTGTGTGCGTATTTAGGAGTGCAAAAATAACTTTTTTTTTCATTCACGGGGCAGCAATGTGGTGCAAATACACTCTTAGCGCCACCGAAGTTCTATCCGATTACAAAACTTGGTGATATCTTGATGTCTTTTTCTCGGTATTCACGAGGCTTATAGACTAACTTTGTCCTCCTGTTTTGAAAAAGCCAGATCTCATATTGAATCAAATATCTCTTGTTAATTTCAAGAATTACGATGATGCCGGAATAAAGTTATGTTCCAGCGTAAATTGTTTTCTTGGGGACAATGGGTCTGGGAAGACAAATGTGCTCGATGCGATCTATTACTTGTCAATGTGCAAGAGCTATTTTAATCCCATCGATTCTCAAAATGTAAAAAGAAACACGGCTTTTTTTTCTATTTCTGGAGTATTTGAAAAGAATAGTGATGAGCATAAGATCCATTGTGCTGTTAAACCAGGTCAAAAGAAAGTATTTAAAAGAAACGGCAAAGACTATGACAGACTCGCCGATCACATAGGTCTTTTTCCTGTCGTCATTATTTCTCCCGTTGATGCGGATCTGATTACCGAAGGCAGTGAGGTGCGAAGAAAATTTATCGATGGAATAATCTCCCAATACAACCGCAGTTACTTGAATGGTATCATCGCATACAATAGAGTGTTGCTGCAGAGAAATAATTTACTTAAGCATTTCGCAGCCGAACGTAAGTTCGATGCAGATAGCCTTGCCATTTGGACCGATCAGTTGGTAGAGTATGGCGCGCCACTTTATGAAATTAGAAAGGACTTCATCCGAGAGTTTAAACCGTTGGTCGAACAAATATATTCGGAAGTATCAGGAGGGGCCGAATCGGCTAGTCTAGAATATAAGAGCATGCTATCTGAGTCTTCATTTGAAGATCTGTTATCGCAGGCTTTGTCCGCCGACCAGAGAGCGCAAAGGTCTACAAAAGGAATTCATAAGGATGATCTGGATTTCTCGATCAATGGTTTTCCTGTGAAGAAATTTGGATCTCAAGGACAACAAAAATCATTCTTGATTGCCTTAAAACTTGCGCAATTCGAATACATCAAGAAATCCACAGGTGTGACTCCAATTCTCTTATTGGATGATATCTTTGATAAAATTGATGACAAACGCGTAGCTCATTTGATGAAATTGGTGAGTCAACATAAATTTGGTCAAACTTTCGTTACAGATACACATGCACGTCGCGTTCCTGAATTATTTGCTAAAATTGATAATGATGTAAAAGTGTTCAATGTGAAGGGAGGAATCATTGAAACTGCCAATTCCTTGGATTCATGAGAAAAAGAAAGTCAAACGAGCAGACTCTGAAAAATGTAATCGACGATATGCTCAAAGTGTATCGTTTAGATCGAGGGGTTAATGAAGCAGGTGTAAAACTTGCTTGGAATAACGTCATGGGACCCATGATATCAGGTAAGACCCGCGACCTAAAGCTTTACAACGGAACGCTTAAGATTTGGTTTAATTCAGGTGTGCTCAAAGAAGAATTTAGCTTTCAAAAACCAAGGTTAATCGAACTCTTGAATGAAGAGCTCGGAAATGATGTGGTTAAGATGATTGAAATCTATTAAATTATTTTCCTTTGAATTCTGGCTTCCGCTTTTCTAAGAATGAATTGACACCTTCTTGGTAATCATCGGTTTGTCCTGCCATAGTTTGAAGCTGACCTTCTAAAACAAGTTGCTCTTCAAGCGTATTTACCATACTTTGATTCATTGCTCGTTTGGTTAATCCCAGACCTTTAGTTGGCATTTTTGCGAGCTTTTTCGCTAGCGCCATTGACTTTTCTTGAAATTCTTCATTGACAAAATAGTCGTAAATCATTCCCATTGATTTGGCCTCTTCCGCTTTCACTTTGTCACCCATCATCATGAGAGCAGAGGCTCTTTGAAAACCTATCAGTCTGGGCAAAAAGAATGTTCCACCGCTGTCAGGTATCAAACCGATTTTGCTAAATGCTTGAATAAACGATGCGCTCTCAGCAGCAACACAAATGTCACAGGCCAATGCAATATTCGCACCTGCTCCTGCAGCCACTCCATTGACTGCGGCGATCACCGGCTTCTCAATAGATCGTATGCGCGTGATAATAGGATTGTAGTGATCAGAAACGATGGAAGTCAAACCAGGCCCCTCTAGATCAATCGCCTCAGCAAGATCCTGTCCCGCACAAAATGCCTTTCCTTCTCCTGTTAATAGAATGCATCTAATTTCTGAATCCTGTTCACACGCATCAAGCACCGCCTGCAATGCCAAGGCCATTTCTCGATTGAAGCTGTTCAATAAGGTTGGTCTATTCAATGTGATTTTCACCACTCCATCGTGACGCTCCACTTGCAACGTATCCGTCTTTGTTACTTGATCCATCTCTGTTAATTCAATGATTTATTGTTCGAAATTACCTTGTCTTTTTCTATTTCACCCCATTTAAATTGGGAATTTTATTCGGATGTAACAGGTTGTTATCATGTCATTCCATGTCAAAAAATTGGATATCGAAGACAATTTTGTAAATTGCATCACGGACGGAAGAAATATTCAGGATAGTATTTCGTTCTTGGGGCTTCTTTGAAAGCTCCGTGGTAAATAAATGAAAGCATAAGCTATTTTGCGACCTTCCTTCAAGAAGGTCGTTTTTTTTGCCCCTATTTTCAAGATTAGTCTTGATCCCTCCGTCTTTTTTTAGACTTTTACACTTTTAATGAATCCATGATACGTGTCCGTCGAGATAAAAAATAAAAAAGCCAGCTATCAGTACTTCCTTGAAGATAGTTTTACAGCAGGAATCCTGCTTAAGGGATCCGAGATCAAATCGATCCGTGCAGGTAAAGCGAGTATTCAAGAAGCGTATTGTAAGATTCAGGGCAACGAATTGTTCATGATGAACATGTACATTGCTGAGTATCAGAATGCCGGGTTTTTCGATCATGAAACACGCCGTGTAAAGAAGTTACTCCTTAGCAGAACTGAACTCAACAAGATCATTAAAAAGTCTAAAGACGTTGGATTTACTATTGTTCCAACTCGCTTGTTCATCAATGAAAAGGGTTGGGCTAAGCTCGATTTTGCTCTGGCAAAAGGCAAGAAACTATACGACAAAAGAGAGGACATAAAGTCTAAGGAGATTAAAAGAGATCTGGATCGTCTTAAAAAGATCTAATTCCTTGCTATGGAAGAATCTGCGAGAAAGATCATCCATGTCGATATGGACGCTTTTTTTGCTTCCGTTGAACAACGTGACAATCCTGATATTCAAGGCAAGCCTGTCGCAGTAGGTGGCAGTCATGCCCGAGGAGTTATTGCCGCCGCTAGCTACGAAGCTAGAAAATTTGGTGTACACTCGGCGATGCCATCGGTTACCGCGAGCCGATTGTGTCCCCACCTGATATTTGTACCTCACCGTTTTGAAATCTACAAAGAGGTCTCTCAGCAAATTCGCGAGATCTTTCATTCTTATACCGATTTAGTAGAACCTCTTTCCCTCGATGAAGCTTTTCTGGACGTAACGAGGAACAAATTAGACCTTCCATCAGCCACACTCATAGCACATCGAATTCGAAAAGAAATTTTTGAGCGTACCCAATTAACTGCATCCGCAGGTGTATCGGTCAATAAGTTCCTAGCCAAAGTTGCTTCAGATGTCAATAAGCCGGATGGACTTACTCTAATTGCTCCGCATCAAATTGATGACTTCATTGCCAATTTACCGATCAAACTTTTCTTTGGAGTGGGTAAGGTTACCGCCGAGAAAATGACAAGCTACGGAATTGTCAAAGGTGCTGATTTACAGAAATACACACGTCCTGAACTGGTGCGAATGTTCGGGAAAGCGGGGGCTTACTATTTTTCTATTTGCCGAGGAATAGATCATCGTCCGGTGCGGTCATCGCGCAACCCAAAGTCCGTGAGTGCCGAAACAACATTCGTAAGCGATCTAACAGATCTCAATCATATGGTTGATCAAATCAAGAAACTGTCCGCCGAAGTCGCCAGAAGACTGGATAAACAAGATTTATTGGGAAAAACCATATCGATTAAATTCAGAGATTCAGAATTCAATACTTTCAGTAGGAATAAAACTATAGCCGATTACACTGCTGCAGAGGATGTGATCACTGCCGTGGCTATTGAGTTAATCAAGAATGCCGATCTGGAAAAGCCAGTTAGACTCCTTGGAGTTGGAGTGAGTAAGCTTAACTTGCCGGAAGCAAATGAATTCGGGCAGCTAACATTGGACTTTTAGTCCTTTAACTGCTCAAGTTGATCCTTGACAAAATTTGCCAATTCGCCAACATTGTTACTTGAGAAATCAAAACTGATTCCCGCAGCTTCATAGATCTCGGGAATAGAGGCCGTATATCCTAAAGTAAGTGCCTTCTTGTAGTCCGCAATTGCCTTATTTGGATCCGATTTGAAGTTTCTCCAAATCGCTATAGCTCCGAGCTGTGCCATCCCGTACTCAATGTAATAAAAGGGAACCTCGAATATATGGAGTTGCTTTTGCCACATATAAGCTTTTGCTTCCTCTAAGCCATCGTAGTCTATAAGACCCGTAGTGAATTCCTCATAAATTCGCACCCACTCATTCTTTCGTTCCGTTATGGAATGCGATGGATTTGCGTAAATCCAGTGTTGAAATTTATCGACAATCGCTATCCAAGGTAAAACCGAAAGAATATCCTCTAAATGGTCCTTTTTGGCCCGATTCAAATCCTTAACATTTGGATAGAATACATCCCAATGGTCCATTGACAACAACTCCATTGTCATGGAAGCCAATTCGGCTACCTCACTTGGACAGCTTTTAAAAGCTGTAATTGGTAGATTCTTGGTCAGAAATGAATGAACGGCATGACCACCTTCGTGCATCATCGTCACCATGTCGCGCTGTGTTCCTACAGCATTCATGAAAATAAATGGAACTCCTGATTCGTAAAGAGGATAGTTGTAACCACCAGGAGCTTTACCTTCTTTTGATGCCAAATCTAAATACCCCATTTCATTCATGGTACTAAGACACTCTCCGAAATAAGGGTCCACCTTTGAAAATACAGCCACACTTTTTTCCAAAAGTTCGTTGGCAGTACCGAATGGTTTTAGCGGACTATTTTGCTTCGGGTCCACAGCCAAGTCCCAAGGGCGTAATTTGTCCAAACCCAAATCCGTGCACCTGGCATTGAGAAATTCAGTCACAATTGGTTTGATCTGCCGAGCAATGCTGTCGTGAAAATCAAAACAATCTTCCTTCGAATAGTCAAACCGACCCATCTCTTCAAACTTGTAGTCACGAAAGTTTGTAAAAGCAGAATTGGTGGCTACCTGATGTCTTTTGTCCCGCAGCTTGGTGAACAATTCATCAAGTTCTTCAATAGCCTCATTTCTGACGGACTGAATAGCCTCCCAAACCAATTGTCTTCTCGATCGATCAGTCTTCTGTAACTCAGAAGCCGCCTTAGGCATAGTCATGGTTTCGCCATCCATTTCTACTTCCATAGCTCCAATGCGAGCGCCATACTCCTGAGAGAATTGCGCAATTTCACTTTGAAGAACTATGTTTTCCTCCCTAAAAAGCTCGATCTCTTTCTGTATCTGACGAAGGTAAATTTGATAGGCTCGGCCCGTTAGCGATTCCGCAAATGGTGATTCGGCTAACTTTAGGTTAAATGCATTGCTAAAAGGAGAAATCTTTGGTTGGATTTCACTTACGAACCATTGGTATGATTCTGTGAGCTTTTCGTCCTTGGTGTTTATCGTCATCCGAATATAACGCCAAGCTGCATCTTCCTCTATGAAAGCCTCCATCTCACTCAGGTCCAACAACCACTTTTCTAAACTTTCCAGATTGTTGAGTTCTCGATCTTGAAGATCAATCAACCAAGTTTCTAAGATTTCCCAGCTGGAAATTTCCAAATTTGCTGGAAGAAAGGTTCGGATAGGCGTAGACCGAGTAGTCATATCTAGTGTTCTTTTTCGTCTGATTCAGTATCAGCCTCAGTAGTTTCTTCGATGATTTCAGCGTCCTCAATTGCAGAGCTTTCACCTAGTAATCCAAGGTCGGCAAGCGTGTTGAACCATTGAAATAACTTGCGTAGGTCCGAATCATAGACACGATCCTCATCGTAAGCAGGCATTACTGCAGTCATATAAGCTCTTAATTCAGAGGCTTTTGACTTGTGATCAATTGACTTTTTACCACCTGTATGGTCACTTATTTTCTGAAAAACATCCACAAGTGGAATGTCCTCTTCGTAAGTGTAAATACTGATGTCTTCCAATGAACTAATCTTGTGGGCAGCATGCACAGGTATTCGCTTTCCGTCAGCCAAGGACTCAACAATAACATTGGATTTAGAACTTGTCAGCAATTTGTACAAGCCTGGTTTTCCTGAAATGGAAAGGATGTCTTTAATATTCATATGAGTTTCAAATTGAAGCGGTAAAAATAAGAAGATTATACTGCTTTAACGCCCTCAATTTTGGGGTTACGAAATAAATGATGCTAATAATTCTGAATTTGATCCCAAGTTGGAATCTGATCTACAAATCCCCAAGTCTCTGTAGTGTGATCTATTTGAGCACAATAATGTTCTAATCCATTGGTAATGACTAGAAAAGGCACCTTCAGTGCCATGTTGTAACGGGCAGCTTGCTCAAAAGTAGACGTTCCCAACTTTATCTTGGCAGATTTGCATTCGACTATCATAACCGGCGATCGGTTCGGATTGTAGACTACAATATCGGCCCGTTTTTTTTGTTGATTGACGGTAAGGCCTATTTCAATAGCCAAATATCCAGCGGAATACCCAAGACTTTTGAGCATATACATGACGAAATGCTGGCGGACCCATTCTTCAGGGGTGCATAACAGCCACTTTCCGCGCACCTCATCGAAGATTTCATGCCCATTGTCCACAAGTCGTAGTTTAAAGGGATAGGGGGGAAGGTTCAATGGTTGGAATATTTCGCTCATCTTTAGATTTGGAAAGACAAACTTTAATAACTAGCGGGAATAAAACAAATGAAAAGCAAAGAAGATATTGTAAAAAATTGGTTACCGAGATATACGGGAGTCGAATTAGAGGATTTTGGTGACTATATTTTGCTCACAAATTTTGATAACTATGTGATCAAGTTTGCAGACTGGAACGGTGTGGAAATCAAGGGTTTAACCAAGGCTATGAGCAGTGCTACAAGCGATGGTGTAACCATGATTAATTTCGGAATGGGTAGTGCAAACGCGGCTACTATTATGGATTTATTATCTGCAATAGATCCCAAGGCAGTTCTGTTTCTAGGAAAATGTGGAGGACTTAAATCTCAACATGAGCTAGGTGATCTTATTTTACCCCTCGCCGGTATTCGAGGTGAAGGAGCTTCCAATGACTATTTTCCTGCTGAAGTTCCCGCTTTGCCAGCATTTACTTTGCAAAGAGCTGTCTCATCCATGATTCGAGATCATAAAATGGATTATTGGACTGGAACCGTATATACCACTAACCGAAGAGTTTGGGAACACGATGAAAAATTTAAGGAATACCTCAAAGAAATTAGAGCTACAGCTGTAGACATGGAAACTGCAACATTGTTTTCTGTTGGCTTTAAAAATAAGATCCCAACAGGTGCCCTTTTACTAGTTAGTGATCAACCCATGACTCCTCAAGGCGTGAAGACTGAAGAAAGTGACAAACAAATCACCCAGAATTTTGTTGATTTGCATCTGAAGATCGGCATCGATGCTTTGCAAGAAATTAAAAACAACGGCCGATCTGTTAGACACCTGAAATGGTAGGTAAACTGTGGATCATCAAAGAATAATTCGAGACATTCAAGGAGGTAAAGTCGCACCAGTCTATGCGCTAATGGGCGATGAGCCTTATTTCGTAGACGCTATTTCCGACTATTTTGAAGAGCACTACTTATCCGAAGAGGAAAAAGGGTTCAACTTGTCCATTGCGTACGGAAGAGATTCGGAATTGGAGAATATCGTGTCTGTATGCAAGGGTTTCCCTATGATCGGAAGCAAACAACTCGTCATTGTCAAAGAAGCGCAAGACCTAAAAGAATGGAAAAAGTCCGACTCGCTTGCCGTTCTCGAAAATTATCTGAATAATCCTCAACCCTCTACAGTCTTGGTGTTTGCGTTCAAGAACAAATCCTTGGATAAACGATTAAAGGTAGGTAAGCTAATAGATAAAGTTGGTTTGGTATTCAAATCGGCACGCATCAAAGATGCCAAATTGCCTGAGTGGATCGATCATTACGTTGGTGAGCGAGGTTATAAAATTGATCGTCAAGCCTGCATTCTATTGTCGCAGTATCTGGGGTCTGATTTGAGCAAATTGGTGAATGCTCTGTCTAAGTTGATGATAGTCGTAGAGAAGGAGACTTCAATTTCAACTTCCGATATCGAGAAGAATATTGGAATCAGTAAGGACTATAATATTTTCGAACTGCAACGAGCAATGGCGTCTTTGGATGTAATTACTTCTAATCGCATCATAACGTATTTTGCTTCCAATCCAAAAGCCAACCCTATTCAGATGGTTTTGCCTATTCTGTATAGCTTTTTCTCCAAATTACTGGTTTACCAGAATCTCAAAGACAGGAGCCAAGCAAATGCGGCCAAGCAAATGGGCATGTCTCCGTTCGGCTTGGACGACTATACAAAGGCCGCTCGTTCATACGATCCGCGCAAAACCGAGCGAATTATCGGATATATTCGAGAAGCAGATAGAAAATCGAAAGGTCGCGGCAACTACGGAATTACAAGTGATTTTCTTTTGAAAGAGTTGGTGTTCAAGATATTACACTGATTTAATCTGCGTATTCACGTGGTTTTTTCTTGGCTTTTCAAGCAAATATCATTTTGTGAGTAGATTCATGGTCTTTCGCTTGCACTTCATCAGTTGCCCCTTTGTACTTTTGCCTCCATGAAATTGGAAAATGATCTAATTCTTCGAGCAGCTCGGGGAGAAGAGGTTGAGAGGACTCCAGTATGGCTTATGCGTCAAGCTGGTAGAATTCTACCCGAATACCGCGCTGTTAGAAATGGTTTAAAAGACTTTCGCGAATTGGTGGAAACACCAGAGAAAGCTGCTGAAGTTACTTTGCAGCCGGTAGACTTGTTGGGAGTGGATGCGGCAATCATCTTTTCGGATATTTTAGTTGTCCCAGACGCTATGGGGCTTCCCTATGGAATGGTTCCTGGAGTAGGTCCTGTTTTTGAGCGGACTGTGAAATCGGCTAAGGATGTTCAAGACTTGGTCATTCCCGACCCAGAACTAGAACTGAAATATGTCCTTGACGCCATTCGATTAACTAAGAAAGAGTTGAACAACCGTGTCCCACTAATCGGTTTCGCTGGTGCTCCTTGGACTATTTTGTCATACATGATCGAGGGAGGAGGTAGTAAAACTTTTTCTAAGGCACGTAAGTTTTTGGTGACCGAACCTATTTTGGCACACCAATTGCTTAGTAAGATCACAGAATCAACAATTGCCTATTTGAATGCTCAAGTAAGCGCTGGAGCAGACATGGTTCAGGTGTTTGATAGTTGGGCAGGTGTTCTGAGTCCTAGCTTGTATGCCGAATTTGGAACACCATATATAAAGATGATATGTGATCGTGTTACTGGTGTTCCGAAAACGATATTTGCCAAAGGCGCATATTTTGCTCTTCAAGATCTCGCAAATCTTGATTGCAATACAATAGGATTGGATTGGCAAATGGATATCAAAAATGCGCGTCTAGTTGCACCAGGAAAAACCTTGCAAGGAAATTTAGATCCAGCGGTTTTATATGGAGATGAGGCAAGCATCGTTAAGGAAACTCATGCCATGCTCAAGAAATTTGGTGTTCAGCGGCATATTGCTAACTTAGGCCACGGTGTTTACCCTGATACTGAACCTGAAAAAGTCAAGGTTTTTATTGAAACCATCAAAGAATACAAACACACACAATTATGAGAAAGGTATTATTACTCTTGTTGACCGTTTGGATGCTTCCACAACTGCAAGCTCAAGACGAAAACCTTGTTCCTAACCCGGGATTCGAGAATGCAGATACAAAGAGGTTAAAGAATGCAGGAGAAATGGACCTATATATCCAAGATTGGTTCTCCTCAACCAAAGCACCAGCAGATTTGCTTTCAACCGGCATGAAGTCGCCGAAGGTAAACCTACCTGAAAATATATACGGAGTGCAAAGTGCACGGGGAGGAGACAATTGTATCGGTTTCAGAGCTTATACCAAGGATAAGAAGACGACACGTACATATGTATCTGTAAAATTGGACAAGAAGCTTGAGAAAAATCAACAGTACTGCATGAAGTTTAACATCAGCCTAGGTGATCTGTCCAAGTATTCAGTTTCTGATATAGGTATGTATGTTTCTGATCGAAAAGTTATTCAACCCAATACTGGAGCCATGGTTAAGGCCGCTCAGATTAAACACAAGACAAATAAGGTTATGAATGTAATGGATGGTTGGGAGACTATCTGCGGAACATTCATCGGAACGGGTCAAGAAGAATACATAATCATCGGTTGCTTTGAATCAGATGCGACAATCACAATCGCAAAGAACAAGAAACCAAAAGGAGTTTTAGGAACAATCCGTTACGAGGCCTACTATTATCTTGATGATGTAGAGGTCATGGCTATTGAAGCAAAATCTCAATGTATCTGCTCAAAAGAAGATGAGCAAGCACCAGATTTGATCTATTCAAAGTCAGTAGTTGTTGGTGAAGATTGGGGTCCCTCTGATCACCTTAAAAATTCAACTGTATATTATGCATTCTTAAAGAGTAATGTGAACGCAATTGGAAAGCGTGACCTTGCTGGAATGGTTAAAATCCTCAATGACAATCCTTCATTGAAAATTGAGATCATTGGACATTCTGATAACGACGAAGTTGATGAAGCTCGAATCAATGCTAGGTACAAAGAGATTGCACGAAAGCGCGCACAGAATATAGCCGATTACCTTGTCGCACAAGGCGTAAATACGTCAAGACTGACTGTGTCATCTGCAGACAATAGCAACCCGGCCAATACGAGACCTACTCCATTGAGTAAAGCTCAAAATCGTCGAGTCCAGTTTGTTGTAAAATAATTCATTCGTAGCCCAAAGCCATCTCGGTTGAAGTCGGGATGGCTTTTTGCTGCAATATCACCCCTAGTATTAAACGTTTAATTGGTGCATGCGTTCTTTAATTTTTGTCCTGTAAGTTGAAAAAAGCCAAGTCAAATATTTCTCTAACTAGTCTTTTTGCGAGGGCATGGACTCTAGTCTTAGCAGTTGTCTCATTTGCCTTGTGCTCAAATAGCCAAAACCTTGTTGTGAATGGGAGCTTCGAAGAGAATACTTACTGTCCGACTAATTTCAATCAACAATCATTAAACAACATACGATCCTGGCGTCAAGCGACAGAGGGTACACCTGATTATTTCCATTCTTGTAGCAAGGCCGCTGGTGTTCCCGAAAATATTTTCGGTGAGCAAGCCGCCAACGATGGGGAAGGTTATGCTGGCCTCGTTACTTTTACGCCGTCCAAACGGAATTACCGCGAATACTTGCAGGCCGAATTAAGTCGACCTCTGTCGTCTGGGGAAATGGTTTGCATTGAGTTTTACATCTGCCCAGCGGAAAAGGCATGGTTCGTTACCGATGGTATAGGCGCTCATTTTGCATCCGATAGGGTCCAAGGCAAAAATCAGCAGACTCTTCCTTTTCTAGGACAAGTGGAGAATCCCAGATTGAATGTTGTGGACAATGTCAATTCATGGACCAAGATTTCAGATACTTATATTGCTGGAGGAGGTGAGAAATACGTTACAATTGGGAATTTCCGAACCGATAGGGAATTGAACATATTGCAGAGAACCGTTCAGGATGGGGCGGAATACTCAAACGATTGGGCCTATTTGTACATCGACAATGTGAGCGTTGTGTCCGTGTCTAGTGAAGAAGATTGCAGTTGTGTAAATGATATTGTGCAAGCCACTGTGCATGATCCACCGCTGCAATTGGCAGATGTTCGTGAAGTTGAATTTACAAGCATCTTATTTGATTTTGATGAATCATTTTTGACAGGTCAAGCGCGAGAGGAGCTAAGTCGAATCCTCAATCTTCTAAGACGAAATGATGAGTTTTATCTGAGAATAATTGGGTATACTGATGTCGTTGGGTCTGATGATTACAATCTAGGTCTTTCCGAAAAACGTGCTGCCGCGGTGATCAAATATCTCGTTGATAAAGGAGCTTCTAAGGATAGGCTTGAAATGGTTTGGAAAGGAAGTGCCAATCCGATTGCTGACAACACTACAAACACTGGTCGCGCGCAGAATAGACGAGTTGAGTTTCAAATGCTTCAGCCCGAATTCACGAGGTATCAATGATCCAGTTCCAATTCGATCTCATCCTTTGGTACTCGGAACAACATAAGCAGGCCTACCGCGAAGAATACCACGAGCGAAAGAATGGATGTGCGCATGTCTCCCCATTCTTCAAGCAATCCAAAAACTAGAAGTCCCAATACAATTCCTAGTTTTTCGCTTACGTCGAAAAAACTAAAAAAGGATGCTGTGTCTCTGGTTTCAGGAAGAAACTTGGCATATGTTGAACGAGACATAGACTGAATGCCTCCCATCACGAAGCCTACCATTCCAGCTAAAATAAAAAAGTGTGTTTGGGAAGTTATAAAGTAAGCACAAATGCATATAGAAACCCACATAGCGTTCGCTAGTATCAACGTTTTAATATTTCCGTATGTTCTAGAAAGACGCGCCATAACGTTAGCTCCTACGGCTGCAATCAGCTGAATAATTAAGATGCAGATCATGAGACCAAGCGTCTTGAACTCAGGGGAACTCCATTCAATCTCTTCTTCCCCAAAATAAACTGCTACCAGCATAACAGTCTGCACACCCATGCTGTACACGAAAAATGCCGCCAAGTAGCGCTTCAATCGGCGTGTTTTGACCATATTCTTCCATACCCATCTCAATTCTTGAAACCCTTTGGCTATGTGCTTACCTCTAACTTTTGGCATGCGTTTTCCATCCGGGAGTTTTCTAAAAGTAACTTGAGCAAAGCCAATCCACCATATTCCAGTGAGGATAAATGCATATGGGCGCAACGACTCATCGTAGATTATCATGAGGATACAGATCAACAGCAAGACGACACTACCTAAATAGCCAAAAGTGTATCCTTTTGCACTCACTCGGTCTTGGTCGTCGGGATTAGCCACAAGTGGTAAATAGGAGTTGTAGAAAACGACACTTCCCCAGAATCCAACCAATGAAAGGACATAAAATGTCAGTCCTATCAACATTCCAACTTGTTCGAAAAAGAACAACCCCATGCAGCTGAGTCCGCCGAGGTAACAGAAGAATTTAAGGAACTTCTTCTTGCTGTCGGAGTAGTCGGCTATTCCAGTAAGAATAGGGATGATTAAACATATCAATAGGAATGCTGCCGCTCCCGTATAATTGATCAAGCTTGTCGCATTGAATTCATGTCCAAGAAAATCGACCATTTTCTGACCATTGTGGACGCGGCTTACGGCAATTGCCGAATAATGCAAGGGGAAAATAGCGGTAGTGATGACCAAGGAATGCACAGAATTGGCCCAGTCGTAAAACGCCCAAGCATTGATCAATTTCTTATTCCCTCTCTCCAACATCCTTGCAAAATAGAAGAAATTTCGCATAAATACGCTTCCTTGTTTGTTGGCGTTGGACTTCTGGTGTGAATGACATCATTGCTAGATGATTTTCGACGTCTTCTTGGGTTCGATTACTACCTTTGAATCGAATTTAATATGACATGAAAAAGCATTTCGATTTAATAGTTGTAGGTGGCGGAATTGTTGGTGCAGCAACCATGTACAAAATTCAAAAGGCGTATCCAGATATGAAGATTCTGCTTCTTGAAAAAGAAGATGAGCTGGCTGGACACCAAACGGGACATAATTCTGGAGTAATACATTCAGGATTGTATTACAAGCCAGGTTCTAAGAAAGCGATCAATTGTGTTAAAGGACGGCACGAACTAGTGGCGTTTGCGAAAGAACATAATATTTCTCACGATATCTGCGGGAAGGTAGTGACTGCAATAAACGAGAAGGAGTTTCCACACATGGAAAAGATCTTTCAGAACGGCATTGCCAACAATGTTGAAGGGGTAGAAAAGGTCACAGCAGAGCAAATTAAAGAGATTGAGCCGCATGTAGAATGCATAGGTGGAATCTGGGTTCCTTGCACAGGTATTATCGATTTCCCTGGGGCAACTCGAAAAATGTGTGAAGTAGCAGTAGAGATTCAACCTTTAAGTGAAGTACACCTGGGTGAAGAGGTACTTGATTTTGTGCAAAATGGATCAGGTACAGACGTGGTTTCTTCCAAAGGAAAATACGAAACCAGTCGTTTGATTGTATGCGGAGGTCTGCAAGCCGATCGTCTTGCAAAAAAAGACTCAATAAAGCTGAAGGAAAAGGTAGTAGGCTTCAGAGGAGATTATTATGAATTGAATGACGAAGCCAAGCACAAAGTCAAAAGCTTGATCTACCCTGTTCCAAATCCCGATTTTCCTTTTTTAGGAGTTCACTTTACACGCATGGTGAACGGCGATATTGAATGTGGCCCAAATGCTGTCTTTACGTTCAAGAGAGAGGGTTATGGTAAAACAGATTTCAGTTTGAAGGATACCATGGATGCACTTTCATACAGTGGAACTTGGAGGCTCTTCATGAACAACATGAGTTTTGGCATCAATGAATACAGACGTGCCTTTTCGAAGAGATTATTTTTGAAGACACTTCAGCGAATTATCCCGTCACTCACAATGGAAGACTTGAGACCAGGAAGAGCAGGGGTTCGTGCTATGCTATTGAGACAAGACGGTGATACGAGGGATGACTTTAGAATTGAATACACCGACCGTAGTATTCATGTGTTGAATGCCCCTTCGCCTGCGGCCACCGCTTGTTTGGCTATTGGAGATGATATCAGAATGATGGCAGAAGAGCATTTCAATATGGAGGTTGAAACAGTGTGACCTCAGTTTCAGGCATAAAAAAAGGCCGAACACAAAATGCTCGGCCTTCAATATTTTAAGAGGAACTAACTACTCTTTCTTAGCAGCTACTGCTCCACCATTAGCTCGCTGTTGACGACCTGCAGTGTCCTTAGACTTAGCAGTTTTCTTCGCTTTTTGAGCGCTGTCTTTTCCTTTTGACTTGTCACAACAAGACTTAGAGCAAGACTTTCCTTTTGCAGACTTCTCAGAACAAGAAGCAGCATCTTTTTTACTATCCGCTTTTGCTTTTGTGTCTTGTGCTTTTACTTTTTCCGTTTTAGCTTTTTCAGCTTGAGCGCCTGTTGCAGGAGCAGTTGTTTGTCCAATAGCCATTGATCCTACAAAGACCATCATGCTAAAAACTAGAAGAAACTTTTTCATATTGAATATTTTTAATTGATTATTCTCCGATTGATGGAGGTAAATATAGCAGCTTTTAAGCAATTTCAGTGCCACACTTTTCGTGAATCGTGTGAATATGTGTTAAAGGTGAATAGAATTTCGTCCGTTAAGAGGGAGACAATTTGAGCAAACTCATCTTGATCCCATAAAGAACAAGTTATTTTAAAAAATATGAAAACGCACGTGCATGTTCATTTCGACTATTATACGTGGCGTGCGAACTTTGGTTATTTTAGCCTAAATATTTTTACAAAGATGAGAACCCATATTCTGGCAATTACTTTTTTTATTTCATGTTTGTTTTCACTTCAGTCTTGCGGAGACTGTGTTCAGGGTGAAGGCGAGGCGATAACGGAATCACGTGCAATTCTTGATTTTGAGGTATTGAAACTCGATTGCAGCGCAAACGTTGAGATACGGGAAAACATTGTGAGTGAAAAGAACAGGGTAGAAGTTGTTGCCCCCGAAAATCTCTTGCCTTACATCAAAACGAACATCGAAGGAAAGAAATTGACTATTGATATAGAAGGCTGTGTCATCAGCACTACTTCCATAACTGTCAAGGTCTATACTAACGGAATGCAGAAGTTAATCAACGATGGCAGTGGAAATGTTACTTGTCAAAATTCACTCAAAGGTGATCAGCTCATGGTAGTTAATGGCGGATCTGGGGATATTGACGTTCAGTTTCGAGGAAAAGAAATTGAAATTGAAAACGACGGTTCGGGAAATGTTATTATCGCCGGTGGAGCAGGTGATCTTGAGATCGACTGCAGTGGATCGGGCAATGTGACTGCCTCTCAGTTCAAGGCAGATAAAGCGGCCATTGACAATAGTGGATCGGGAAATGTTGTTGTTGCTGTAATAAGTGGTCTGTCCATAAACCTAACGGGAAGCGGAGACGTACGTTATAAAGGTAACCCACAGCAGTTGGAGCAATCCAATGACGGATCGGGCAGCATTGTAAAACTGAATTAGAATTTTGACAAAACAGGGTTTTCATGCAATCATCATTTCGCTTGTGGTGCATATACTTGTGCTAGGAGGTATTCATTGGTGGACCAGTGATGGGGATTTTGTGTCCTCTGGGTTGTCTGAAGTCGCTCCAATTGAAGTTAAGCTGGTAGCGGTTGAAGTTCCTCAGGAAACACCTTTGGATGCTGATTTCTCAGATGTTAAAAATCTAACTGCAAATTCTGAATCCGCAAAGTCATCAGAGGCTCAAAGTTTCAGTGAACGTGCAAGTGACAAGATGGCCCAAGAAGTGTACAACGATCTCAAAAATCTTGAACAACAAGTCCTCAATGAATTAGCTCAAGAAAAGGCGGGCAAAGACCAAAACAACGATAAGGTTGTGCTGTCTGAAGAACAGAAAGACTTATCGGATTATGAGTGGTACAATGAAACATCATATGATGGCAGAGTGACCAATAGTTATGTTTTGACAAACAGAAGTACCGTTCATTTTCCCACCCCTGGTTACACATGTAGACAAAGTGGGCAAGTAACATTGGATGTTGTTGTTGCGAATAGTGGAGAGGTTCTTTCTACTGAAGTGAATTTGCAGTTAACTACAACTTCTGACCCTTGTCTAATTGAACAATCAAGAAAATACGCTGAGCTCTCCCGTTTCAATAGTGCACTGGCTGCCGACAAGAAGCAAAGGGGGACAATTACGTACCTATTTATCGCCCAATAATCGCTTAGGCATTCTTCACGTAGTCTTCCAAGTAGCTGTAATTCGCTGTCAGTTCTCCTTTCAAGTTTGTTTCGCAGGCATTGGCAATTATTCCATCTTCATCTTTTCCTAACAAGTGAGGAATTACACTTTTGATAAGCTCTTGGCCAAAGTCTTCGGATGCGTCTTTAGGCAACTCACATGGTAAATTGTCAACTGCCATAACGCAAATAGCGTTTTCATCTTTGTAGTCGGCGATCTTTTCGCTGAAACGATCATATCCGTACAATGGATCGGCAATGGTCGATGGCCGAAGTGTGCAGGCTACAGGACCATCTATGTCGCAGCTGACATCTGCCACAACTTTGCACTTCCATTCAGGGTGTTTCATGTCTTCACGCGTGAAAAAGAAAGGTGAATTGTCACTCCAGAAATGGCATGCAACGTACAACTCTGCCTTAAGGCAGTATGCTGGAAAGACTGAAATGTACTCGGATGGATCTGCGTAAAATTCACTTTTATCGAATCCATTGTCAGACTTTCTTCTAAAGTAGTCCTCTGTATTCAAATGAGTAAAAACAGGTTCGTCAAATGTGTTGGTGAGAAATTCTTCCGGTTTCACTTCCTTGATCGGAAGCAGGCTAATAATTTCTCGGGCACCTAAGCCTACGCGACCAAATCCCGTGATAACTGCTTTGAAGTTTGATGGAAGGATCACTTTTTTAAGTTGATCTTCCATTTCTTTTCTATCCTCACACTGGTTCGCAGCCTTAAGGTCATAGTTGCCAGTTTTCTTTCCCAGAGCTAGAAGTCCGTTATAACAGCCCACGATTCCGGCGTATCGGCCAAATCCAATAAGCCTCTTTCCATCATTTCCTTTGATGACCTCGTAGTCTACCAAGCGTATTTTCTTGTCAAGAATAGCTTTGAGTAATTTGGCATTGTATGGCTGGAGCTTGTATGTGTGCGAGAAGAAAACATACGTTTTGTTCGCAATTAGCGCATCGATCTCCACTTCTTTGACACCCACTAGAATGTCGCAATCTGAAAGGTCTGTCTGCAAAGTGATGCCCTGATCGGTATATTCTTGATCTTGGAACTTTCTTATCGGACTGGGTTGAACGACCAAAGTAACTTCAGGATATAGTTCAATTACCTGCTTACATTGCTCAGGACTCAAAGGAACTCTTTTGTCTGGTGGGTTTTTTGTCTCGCGGACAATTCCGATTTTCATATTGCAGTTTTCTTCAGAATGCAAAAGTACAAAGGAATGGAGGAAAGATCATGTCGTTCAGGTTTGATGCATGACACTGTGAAAAGCGAATTTCACAAAAGCGTGGTAATCAGCGCTTATTGTCATTTTCTTGTCAAATTATCGGCATAAAACAAAAGAAGGCTAAAGCGGCAATAGTACCAGTTCTATAGTCCTTACGTGATCATTCTCTGTCATTTTTGTCCATGTTGTTGAACCCTGTATTTAGCAAAACTCATTTTGATAAATGGATTTTGCGTATATTTGAGCAAGGCCTCCCCTATTATTGAACTGACTTTCACCTCAAACTTGTTTTCGCATGAAATCAGGAGTAACACGTCTTGTGGCGTTTTTTAAATTAGCTGACGGCTGCGATAAAAGCAGTACTTTCCAGAGATTGGATGATTTGTCGTTTTGTAACACTAAAAAACGACAACAATTGTCCCCTATTTACGTAGAACGAAACCTAAAACGAGTAAGATAAACCTGTCATGGCCTCGAAGTCATGCTTTCACTTTTCCAAAAATAACACTATGACCTCATCTAACGACCACACGGGGGTATGGCAATTGCTGAAGCCGGCAATTCTTGCTTTATGCCTATTGGTAGTCACAGGGCTTTCCGCTCAAGAACACTTGTCTTCAGGTGTCGATTACCTAAAAAAGAATGCTGATCAATTGCAAGTCAATGAAAAAGACTTGGATGATTTGCGCCTAACTCATGTCACTAAAGGTGCCAGAGGGGGCTTTGAAGTTGCTTATTTACAGCAGACCAAAGGCGGGATTACAATCCATAATAATATTATCAATGTAATGTATGACGGATCGGGAAAGATCGTAGGTCATTCAGGAACATTGGCAGATAATCTAGGAAGAACGAATATTCCTACTTCTCCTGGTATTTCACCTAAAGACGGTTTGGTGGCAGCAGCGACGGCGCTGAAACTAGGTAAGATTGGGAACGTAAAAACTCTTCAATCAGCACAAGGTGAAGAGCAAAATGGAATACTTTCGAAAGGAGCAATTTCTCAAGATGATATTCCATTCCGATTGGTTTATCAAGATTTTGGCAAAGCTGGAATCAAACTAACTTGGGAATATGTGATTTACGAACTAAGTAGTGAGCACTGGTGGCAAATTCGTATTGATGCGATGACGGGCCAGTTCATTGACAAGAACGACTGGGTAAGTAATTGTAAAGTTGATCATTCATTGACAGAAGGACGTGGTCATATTCACGGAGCCAGTTGTAGTGATGGACCGGCATACTTGCCATTGTTGGCAAATTCTTACAATGTATACGGTATGCCAACGGAATCACCGAGTCATGGTGGACGTTCGCAGCAGACTAATCCTTGGTTGGACGGAGTAGGTTCTCCTTTTGGATGGCACGATACAGATGGTCTTGCAGGAGACGATTATACTATTACACGTGGTAACAATGTTTGGGCTTCTGAAGATCAGGACGCAGACAATGTTGCTGGATTTAGCCCAGATGGCGGCCCTACATTGGATTTTGACTTTCCTGAAGACCTAGGTGCGGATCCTTCTACTTATGAGGCAGCTGCAATAACAAATCTATTTTATTGGAACAACATCATTCATGATGTCCTTTACAACTACGGATTTGATGAAGCGAGTGGTAACTTCCAAGAAAATAACTACGGAAATGGTGGTGCTGGAACTGACTACGTTATTGCAGATGCATTGGATGGCAGTGGAACTAACAACGCCAACTTTGGTACACCTCCAGATGGTGGTAATCCAAGAATGCAGATGTATGTATGGACTCAGACGGTTCCAAGTACAACTTCAGATTATGACAATGGTATTATTATTCACGAGTATGGTCATGGAGTATCGAACAGATTGACTGGTGGACCGGGATCGGCTAGTTGCTTGGGCAACCAAGAGCAAATGGGTGAAGGATGGAGTGATTATTTAGGTCTGATGATGACCATGGAGCCTGGCGATGCTGGAGCAGATTCTC
>JBLHIB010000002.1:0-81790 GCA_047615865.1 Gammaproteobacteria bacterium | reverse complement strand
CGTCCACAACCATATAATAAGCACCATTCCATCCGTCACCGAATGAGTCGTACATATCGATTGCAACAGAGTTCATATCGCAAGGCTGCTCGTATTCACAAGAATCATCCTCACAACCCGCAGTGGAGTCATAGTTCAATGCTTCTGGATCCATACAACCGGGATAGGTGCAAGACTCGTCGTCACTATTTGCATTAGGGTCGTAGTTGCATGCATTGGCATCAGTACAACCATAAACTTGTTCGTTGCAACCATCGGCGTTGATGCCGAATGAAGCTTCGTCAGGAGCACCACCAAAAGCTAATACTACACCGTTGTACGATACTGACCATTCAATTTCGCTATCGAATGTTCCGCCACCTATATAAATAGAGTAGCATCCGTCAGCAAGACAAAGAGTATTTGATTCTTCGGAACCAGTTGCCATTGTTCCTTCAGCAATGATATTTCCATCGGCGTCCACAACCATATAATAAGCACCATTCCATCCGTCACCGAATGAGTCGTACATATCGATTGCAACAGAGTTCATATCGCAAGGCTGCTCGTATTCACAAGAATCATCCTCACAACCCGCAGTGGACTCATAGTTCAATGCTTCTGGATCCATACAACCGGGATAGGTGCAAGAACCGTCATTTTCATTTGCAGAATCATCGTAGTTACATGCAGTTGAATCTGTACAACCTTCAGAAAGAGCACAACCATCCGCGTTGACACCAAAGGCCACCACATCCGGAGCCGATCCAGAGGCGAGCATAGCTCCCATAGAATAGATTTCCCATGAAATCTCACTATCGAAAACTCCACCGCCCACAGAGATAATATAGCAACCGTCAGCTAGACAGAGATCGTCATAACCAAATGAACCATCACCATCAGCCATGTCACCAGTAGCAACTTCGTTGCCGTCGGCGTCTGTGATACTATAAGTAGCACCATTCCAATAATCACCAAATGAATCGTACATGTTGATCACGAGAGCATTGTCATCGCAAGGCTCAGGGTAGATGCATGAACCATCGTCATCTGTAGCAGTTGAATCATAGTTTGAAGCTTCAGGATCCGTACAACCCAAGCTTGGGCAGTTTCCATTGATCGAGAAGTTTACAGAACCTTCAGAAGCATTGTCATCCAATTCACCTGTAGAAATTTGTCCATCACCAGTGTTGATCCAGTAGTAACCACCGTTCCAGCCAGTGTCTAAAACGTTGTACATGTTAACAGTGTAACATTCTTCAGGGTCAAGGCAAAGATCAAAGTATGAAATACTGCCTGAAGGCAAATTGTCAATTTCAATGATTACGTTTCCATTGCTGTCTACGATGTCGATGGCAATCTCTTGTCCATCACCGAAAGTACATACATACATGAGTGCAGAAACGCCTTCACAGATCTCGCAAGACCCGTCGTCGCAACCAGCATACATGTCATAATTGTCAGCTTCAGGGTTAGTACAACCAGGGTAAGTGCATGAACCATCGCTGTAGTCAGCATCGGCATCATAGTTACACGCCTCGGCATCAGTGCAACCTATAGAGAAATCACAATCATTTGCGTTTACGCCAAAGCCGGCTAAACCAGGAGCACCACCAGAAGCGAGCATAATGTCTCCAGAAACGATGTCCCAAGAGATTTCACTGTCGAAGTTTCCACCACCAACAGCTATCATGTAACAGCCATCCGCAAGGCAAAGTTCGTCGTAACCATAAGAACCACCTTCTTCAAGGCTTCCTTCCGCTGCAACGTTTCCTTCTGCATCAGTGATCACATAAGAAGCACCGTTCCAGTTGTCGCCAAATGAATCATACATATTGATGATCAAGGTATTCATATCACATGGCTCTGGATAAGTACAAGACTCGTCCTCACATCCAGCAGTTGAATCATAGTTCAAGGCTTCAGGATCTGTACATCCAGGATAAGTGCAAGATTGATCGTCTTCGTTGGCGTCTGCATTGTAGTTACAAGCACCTGAGTCATTACAACCATAAACCTGTTGGTCACATCCTTCAGCATTTACTCCGAAATAAGCATCGTCTGGAGCACCGCCAGAAGCAAGAATTACGTCTCCTAGCGAAACTGTCCAAGAAATTTCAGCGTCAAAAACTCCACCTCCGACTACTATAGAATAACATCCGTCTGCAAGACAAATAGTATGAGACTCTTCAGAACCAACTGCCATAGTACCAACAGCTGCGATGTCTCCATCGGCATTGGTAATCATATAGTAAGCTTCATTCCATCCGTCACCGAATGAATCTGTCATGTTGACCATTACCGAGTTCATATCACAAGGCTGTTCGTATTCACAAGATTCATCTGTACATCCAGCAGTTGAATCATAATTCAAAGCTTCAGGATCCGTGCAACCAGGGTAAGTGCAAGATTGGTCGTCAGAGTTTGCATTGGAGTCGTAGTTACAAGCATTGGCATCCATGCAACCGAAAATTTGCTCGTTACAACCATCGGCATTGACACCGAAGCCAGCTTCGTCAGGAGCGCCTCCCGAAGCAAGTATGTTCCCGTTGTAAGAAACAGTCCACTCAATTTCGCTATCGAAATTACCACCTGCGACATAGATAGAGTGGCAACCATCGGCAAGACAAAGTGTCTGTGATTCCTCTGAACCAGTTGCCAAAGTTCCTTCTGCAACGATGATTCCACCGGCATCAGATACCATATAATAGGCACCATTCCATCCGTCACCGAATGAATCATACAGGCTGATAGTCACCGAGTTCATATCACAAGGCTGCTCGTACTCGCAAGAGTCGTCTTCACAACCAGCAGTAGAATCGTAGTTAGTAGCTTCTGGATCCAAGCAACCTGGGTAGGTGCACGATTGATCATCCATGTTGGCATCTTCATTGAAATTGCAAGCCGATTGATCGGTGCAACCTTCAATAACATCAGGTGAACAGTCTGGAGCGTTAAGTCCGAAAATTATTGAACCGAAGCTTTCGCCTTCAAGTTGTCCAATTACGAGGACAGTATCGAAAGTAACCACTGTAATAAGTCCACCGTTCCATCCGTCTCCAAAAGAGTCGTACATATTGAGGGTGTAACATCCGTCTGGGAGACAAGCCATTGAGGTGTAGGCTGTATCACTTTCATAGTCGGAACCTGCGCTGATAATAACGCCGTTCGCATCTGTAATATCCCAAGATACTTCTCCTCCGAAGGCTCCAGTAACTAAAGCGATAGTGACTTCAGTGTCCAGACAGTTTTTTTGTCCGTTGAATATCAATACCGAGAAAAAAAATGAGAGCACCAGGACAGTCTTGGTAACTAATTTTAGTTGCATAGGTGAGGTTTTGGTAATAGATTAATGTCAATGTAATAATACACTTAAAATTAATCAATTATCTCAACAACAGTGATTTAATCTGCGCAAATCAATGAATCACACCACTGCCTATCAGCTCGTCGCCATGGTACCAAGCCGCAAACTGACCTGCTGCAACGCCGCGTTGCTCTTTTTCAAAAAGCAGGTACAAGTAGGAATCCTGAAAAATTAGCCTCGCCTTGACTAAAGGTTGACGGTAGCGGATACGCACCAAATACTCACGATCATCTCCATCTTTCATGACGTGATCTGGTCGTATGAAGTGAACTTCGGATTCGTGGATTTTCAGTCCCGCTCGATGCAAGCCCAAATGACTTTCTCCCTGACCTGTATAAACTATATTGCTTTCAACGTCGGTCGCTATTACAAAAGAAGGAAGTGGTCGTCCGCCTACATTTACCCCTTTTCGCTGACCAATTGTATAGAAGTGAGCCCCTTGGTGCTTGGCAACAACAGAACCCATGTCGGCTGAATATTTGGGGGCAAAGCAAGGGCCATCTAAAGCATTTAGTTCTTGCAGAGCGTTTTGTCTTTGGCTGCGAGAAATTTCTTCGTCAATTTCGACGACCTTGCCTTCTTTGATGGCCAACTGCTGTTGTAAAAACACTGGCAGCTTTACTTTTCCTATAAAACAGAGGCCCTGTGAATCTTTTTTGTCCGCAGTAACAAGGTCGAGTTCTTTTGCTTTGATTCTTACGTCAGGCTTTGTAAGATCGCCGACGGGAAAAATAGCTTTTGCCAACTGCTCTTGGTTAAGTTGACAGAGGAAATAACTTTGGTCCTTATTTCCATCTACTCCGGCGAGCAATTGATGGACTTCACCAAGCTTAGCGTCGGTTACGGTCTTTCGACGACAATAATGACCAGTAGCTACATAGTCGGCACCCAGTTCAAGTGCCGCTTTTAGAAAAACATCGAATTTAATTTCCCGATTGCAAAGGATATCTGGGTTTGGGGTGCGTCCTTTTTGATACTCGTCAAACATGTAGTCCACAATCCGAGTGTGGTAGTCGGCACTCAAATCGATCACCTGAAATGGAATACCAAGTTTTTCTGCGACTAGCATGGCGTCATTGCTGTCGTCAATCCAGGGACATTCGTTGTTGATTGTAACAGATTCATCATGCCAATTTCGCATGAACATGCCAATAACTTCGTAGCCCTGTTCTATTAACAAAGCGGCTGCTACGCTAGAATCAACACCTCCAGATAAACCTACTACTACTCTTGACATACTGCAAAATTAGTGGAATATGGTGGAGTAGGCCTAGGCTTTGTGAAAAGTTTGGATTTGCTTGTAGGATTGTTCTTACAAGGTGAAGAGCATATGCACCTACAAAAGTATTCTAACGCTGACAATATCTTTAGGATCGATTCAAACCTATCAAAACAACAATGGAATTCGTCAAAACCGTCCTATTACTCGATGACAACCCAAGTTGTAACTTCATCATGGGGGAGTTTATTAAGTTGGCCGACGACTCCATAAATGTTCTAACGGCAGAATCGGTGCAAGAGGCATTGGAAATTCTCGACGCATCGGAAAATTTATTTCCAGATGTCATCTATGTCGATCTCAACATGCCCGTGCAAAATGGATTTGACTTTATCCAATTGTTTGAGCGACGTTATTTTGAATTTTATCCGCACTGCCGCATTTTCATGCTTAGCTCTTCTCTTCGCTATGAAGATAAAAATCACGCGATGACATACCAAAGTGTTCGGGATTTCGTTTCGAAGAACGATATCGACCATTTTCTAAGAAATTCGCTAACAAAGGCAATCGCCTGACTGTCAGTTCTATAGGTAGAATGTTGTTATTTTCCCTTTGTGTTCTGCCAAAAAATATCGGTTATTTCGGTAAAGATTGGCAACCATCTCTAGAGTGTTCCGTCTAATTAAATGTAAAAGTACATGTACGATCCTGATCTAAATGAGTTGATCGACGGATGTGTTCAAGGGAACCGTAAGTCGCAAGAGCGCGTTTATCAGATGTTTTATGGTAAAATGCTCGGCGTATGCTTGCGTTATACCAAGGACATGAGTCAAGCTCAGGATTTGTTACAAGATGGATTTATCAAGGTGTTTACGAACATCGGTAAATTCAATAGAAATGGGTCTTTTGAAGGCTGGGTGAGAAGAATTGTGGTCAATACGACCATAGATTATTTTCGCAAAAGTAAGAATGACTGGATTCTTCTTGGAGAGAATCAATCGGTAGAAGATTATGCCGAAGTTGAGGACGAAGAAGAAGAACGAGGTCCAGAATTTGATTCTGACCAAGTCATAGAAGCAATGCAAAAATTGTCGCCGGCCTACAGGACGGTGTTCAATATGTATGTTTTCGAAAACTTACAACACAATGAGATAGCTGAAAAGCTAGGCGTGAGCGTTGGAACATCGAAATCTAACCTCGCGAAAGCCAGAAAGAACTTGAAACGAATTTTACTAACCGAGTATCGAACCGCAGATGAGTAATAACCTTAGTAACTTCGACCAAAGCGTCCGGACGTCAGTGGACAGCTATAGCGCACCGTATGATGCCGATAGCTGGTCGTCAATGTCTGGAAAACTCGACGCTGCAGCATCTTCGTCTTCTTCCAATTATCTATGGGCTGCGCTTGTTGCGGCTAGTTTGTTCGTTGGCACAGGCGTTTACTTATATTTCTACGTCCAGAACGTGGCATGTGAGGCTCAACTTGTAACGAATACCATGAAGGTTGATCGAGGCATAAGCTATGCTGGCGTTGCTTCGAAAATGAATAGCGAAGATCAAGCAGCCCATTCTGCAGGGAACTTCATTGACGAAAACAATTCAGAAACCTTTACCGATAACGAACTATCTGCTGATGAGTTTGCAATGAATGCAAAAGACGTGGCTGGTATTGATTCTACAAAAAAATCCATTACTCCATCTGACGCATCAGACGAGAGCCAAAATCTAGATCTAGCATCTGGAACTACAACGTCTTCCTCGTCCGAATCTACTTCGGAAAATGCCGGAACAACTAAGAACGAAAGTGCCACAAGCGATGAGCTTCTATTAAGTGAAGCAGAAGAGTTGCTTGCAGCTAGCATTGATGATGAAGTCGCCAATGAAAATGACTTGGCTTTTGCTCCTAGTCTTTCTGAAGCCTGCGTGGGTGTCGAAGTAACTTTTGACTTGCAAACTGGCGATGTCGACGGCAACTACCTTTGGAACTTTGGAGATGGTAATTTCTCGAATGCACCGAATCCAACACATAAGTATGCCAAGTCAGGAAGCTTTGATATTTCATTGTCTGTGACTTCGAAGAAAGATGGAAAAATAAGATCGACAACGATGAAGGAAATGATCCTCATCAATCCTAAACCTAACGCCGATTTTGAGTGGGAATTTGAAAATACTCCAGGTCACGAGCCTCTTGTTTCATTCAAAAACACAAGCGAGATGGCTACCGATTGTATCTGGGTATTCGATGAAAAGAATACCACGACAGAAATCAATCCTTCAACTTCATATGATTCTAAAGGACGACATGTAGTGCGGTTGACTGCCGAAAATGAATTTGGTTGCCTTGATGAAAAGTATGCTTATATCAGCATTGATTCAGATTATAACCTACTAGCTCAAGAGACAATGACACCCCGAGAAGATGGTCCGCAAGGAGTTTTCATGCCTTTGGGGTTGAAAAAGAAAGATGTGGACTTCAAGCTTACTGTCTATGACAACAAGCAACCTATCTTTGAAAGTACCAACAAGTTCAAACCTTGGGATGGTCAAGATGCTGATGGTCAGATCGTTGAGAGCGGATCTTATCCGTGGGTGGTTATCATTTATAACCGTTACGGAGAAGAAGAAAAGTATTATAGCGGTACAATTACAATTAGACCTTAACCAAAACAACTCATAACTTAAGGGGCCTGTTTCATTTGATGCAGGCCTTTTTTTTATTTTTGTGATAGCTCACTAATAATATCGCCAGTTGGCATTAGGCTTTGAGAAGAAACTTAACAAGTTTGTCGCCCAAAATTTCTCTTTGCCTGATAGTTACTAGTTTAATATGCTTGTGCTTTCAGGTAAGAGCCCAGGTGTCTGTTACAAATGCTGCCAATTGTGTTGCGTGTGATGGGCAGGCAGCCTATTCATGCCTTTTATCTTCTGCTTCAGATGTTGAATGGTCCAGTTTGGATGGATACTTTTTCTCGGAACCCAATGTTGCGAATTCTTCTATTGTTGGCCTCTGCGCCGGCGTCTACCTGATTACCGAAAATTTTAATGGTGAGAACGTTTCAAGCTATTTCCTAGTTGAGAGTGAAATTACCGATTTGCCAGAGGTCGCAGACTTAGATCTATGTTTAGGAGGTGACCCGGAAAACTTGATCGATTATCTTCCTGCCGCCGGAGTTGGCGCATGGCAAGACCCATTGCTTCAGCTTCATTCTGGCGTGTTTGATCCAGATGCAGATATTGGCGGACTGTACACATACCTGGTGGATGAGAATGGCTGCCAAGTTTCGACTGGCGTTGCCGTAAATCTCTATACTCCAGCCAATCCTGGCCTAGGAACCACCTACCTGATATGTGAAACCTACAACCCGTTTTTCCTTACCGATCTAATGAGTGGTAGCCCCGATTATGGTGGAACTTGGTACAATGAATTCTTCCAAGTTGTAGATGGTGACTATGATCCAGCGACTATGGATTCCCAGCTGTTTACTTACATTATCGATACCGTTCCCGGATGCCCTGCGGAGTTCAGTACGATGTATGTAATTGAGAATCAGCTCCTATATCCTGGTGATGATGGCCAAATACAAGTGTGCCCGAATGCATTTCCATTCAATATGACCGCCACATTAACCGGCAATCCTGATCAAAGTGGTTCGTGGTATGATGACTCTTTTGATCCTGTCAGTCAGGTATTTGTCCCTTTTAATATGCTTCCTGGCGATTATACCTACTTGGTTCCAGGAGATTCCCCATGTCCTAGTCTGCAAGCTAATCTCGAAGTGTCCTTAACAACAGGAATATCAGCAGGAACAGATGCAGCCATAACTTTATGTGCCACAGGAGATGCAGTCGACCTTTTTACACAGCTAGGAGGAAGCCCTACTTTAGGGGGTGTTTGGACCAATTCCGACGGAGATGTTATTGATCCTTCTGTTGAACCATCAAGCACACAAAATGGCGAATACACCTATACAGTGGCAGCTGTCGGTTGTCAGCCTGATGCAGCTGTTATCGATATTTTCGTCGAAGATCAATTGGTCGCTGGACCCAATCAAAACTTTGCTTTGTGCGAACCTCAAGCAGCTGTCAACCTCAACGGCCTTCTCAATGCAACATCCGATCTTGGAGGTATATGGACCGATATTAACAATGAAATTATCGACCCAAATGTTTTTCTCGTTCCTGGAGCCACGCATTATTACTACTACAATCAAAATAGTGCCCTCTGCCCAAATAGTATTGCCCAATATGGTATTACCGCCGATGTGCAGCCGCCAAATGGTCCAGACTTAAATTTAGAGTTTTGCGAGACTGATGAGGTTGTTGACCTGGCAACCTATTTGTTGGATAGTGAAGGCTTTAATACTATCTTTTTCGATCAAGATGGGAATGTTTCTACTTCACTTTTTGATCCTTTGGCTATTATAAATACTTCCTTTTCCTACCTCATATTATCGGATAACACATGTCCAGATTCTCAAATGGAACTGGATGTGATTGTGGAGACTTTGTCCTTCGAAAATTTCAACGCAGGACTGGAACTATGCTCCTCAGATGCGCCGGTAGTTTTGGTTGATACTTTTCCTGAATTAACCGGGATTTTTGGCACATGGTATGACGAGGATAATCTCCCTGCACTCGGCATTGTGGATCCAGCTGTTGATTCTTCGGCAACTGTGCTCTTCGTCGTCGACAATGGAAATGTTTGTCCTCCGAGTCTTGCGACCATAGCTTTTGATATTTTAGCACTTCCAGATGTAGGACCCGACCAGGTGCTTTCAATGTGCATAAATGCCAATCAAGTAGATCTAGAATCAACCTTGATCGGAACCAATGTAGACGGAGGTCAATGGTCTTTTGATGGAGCAGGAAACGATGGGAATTTTGATCCTTCCACAAACTTACCGGGGATTTATACTTATGAAATCCCTGCCTTTGGACCCTGCCTGGGAACGTCAGTAGATGTCAATGTAATCGTCGATATGGGAGTTGCTGTGCAAGCAGGAAATGATACTGCTTTTTGTGCATCTGAAATTCCACTTCAGCTAGGGGCGATTGCAAACATTGGATATTCGTACCAATGGACGCCGGATACTTATCTCAGCAATGATGGCGTTTCGAACCCGATATTCACCTACAACGATGATCTGTTTTTGAATGCTTCCATTGAGTTTTTCGTCACTGCCAGCAATGGTGTATGCGATGTTCAAGATACCGTTGTAGTGGATGTTTTTGCCCTGCCTATGGTCGATTTGGGCCCAGATTTAATCGAATGTGAAGCATCCGAAATCACCCTTTCGGCAAGTGGCAATGGGATTCAGTTTGCATGGACACCGTCATTGTGGTTCAACAACCCAAATGCTCCAAATCAAACCTTCGATCTAATTCAATCAGGCATGGTAGAGGTTGAAGTAACAAACAACGATGGCTGCGCTTCGATAGATGCCATGAATATTTTGGCCCTGGAAGTTCCCAATGTCGAATTTGACGCCAATCCTATAGAAGGATGTTCGCCGCTAACAGTGCAGTTGTTCAATACAAGCTCGAATGATTTGTTGACGACCTATGTTTGGATGTTCGATGATGGTACTTCGTCCATTGAAATTGATCCGTTCTTTGTGTTTTTGGATGAAGGTCTGCATGATGTTTCTTTAACAGCGACAAGCGCAAATGGCTGTTTGCAGTCAGTCACCTATACCGATTATATCGAGGTGCACACATCGCCTCTAGCTTTCTTTGAGACGAACATAGATGAGCAAACCGTCGTCAACCCGATTGTTTATTTCAATAACCTGTCAATAGGCGCAACGGGATACCTCTGGACGTTTGGCGAGTGGGGCAGTTCATTGGAAACTAACCCGATTATTGAATTCCCGCCAACACCAGATGTTATCCACGATGTTTGCTTGCAAGTGGCCAACCAGTTTGGATGTGTCGACAGCATTTGTCGTCAGGTGTTCATCCCCGGTGAGTTTTGGATTTTTGCGCCGAATGCTTTCACGCCAGACGGCGATGGCATCAATGATGTCTTCTTACCATTACTCCGCGGATTTGATCCAGAGAACTACGCCTTGAGCATTTATAATCGATGGGGCGAACAAATCTTCATTACCACAGATCCCGCAATGCCTTGGCTAGGTCAAAATAAACAAGGCAACCATTTTGTCCAGAACGAGGTCTTTATATGGCAAGTTGTAGTCAACGATGCCTATTCTGCTGAGACCATGAAGTTTACTGGACATGTGTCTATTATTCGGTAACCCTTGGAATGAGGTTTCAGCCACAGATGTGGACAATAGGTTATAATATTGCATGAATTGGAACGGGCATAATGTATTTTTGCCGAAAATAACCTAGCAGAATGTTTGGACGAGTTACGGCCCTATTTTTTATCATTTGCTTTATTGCGCCTCTAGCAAATCATGCACAAGACAATGTTTTCATCTCGAATGGAACTGTTACAGTGTGCGAAGGGAGTTTTCAAGATGATAATAATTTGGGAGGAACAGAGGGTGCTCCTTATAGTGATTCAGATTACACTTTTACCATCTGTCCAGATAATCCTGGGGATGTTATTCAAGTGGAATTTGTTGGTTTCGGATTGCAAACTTCCCCAAATCCCAACAATAGTGATTACCTGTCTATTTTTGATGGAGACAATACAGGAGAAAATTCTTTAGGTGATTATGCAGGAACCAGTTTGCAAGGCATTGCCGTCACTGGTACCGTTAACAACATAAGTGGTTGCTTGACTTTTGTTTTTACAAGTGTTACTGGCAATACGCAATCGGCTCCTGGATGGGAGGCGAATATATCATGTACAACTCCTTGCGCACCTCCAACTGCGGGAGCTCAGATTCTCGATCCTCTGCCTAGCGGCGATAATGATTACGTGGGAGTTTGTGTTGGAGAACCGATAACATTCGGGGACGATGGTTCATTTTCTGAGCCAGGCTTTACGCTAGGAAATTATATTTGGACTTTCGACGATGGATCAATTGAAGAGGGATCAAGTTTGACTGAAGTTACGCATGTCTTTGATGAGCCAGGTGAGTATATTGTGAATTTGGCAGTTCAAGACAACAATGGTTGTTTTAGTCTGAATGTTGTCCCGATGCAGGTTCTTGTATCTACCATTCCTCTGTTTAGCACAGAATTCACCGAAGAGTTTTGTCTTGGAGGTATAGGAGTCATAGATGGGTCTGCACTGCAAAGTGTTACTTGGACCGCACTTCCACCGCAAGTAGCTTCAGGTGAAACCTACCTAGCCGATGGAGCGGGCTTTAGCTTTTCCTCCGAAATTACATTTGATTACTTTGAAACCGATGCAGTCTTGGAGGATTGCGACGACCTTTACTCTGTTTTCGTTAATATCGAACACAGTTATTTAGGCGACTTAGGCATGTTTATTGAATGTCCAAATGGTACTTCGGTAAACTTGATTGACTGGGACATGAATACTGGGGGTGGAACCTTCTTAGGTGAGTGCGTTGACGACGGGTCGACTATTGCGGGCACTGGATACGACTATGGCTGGCAACCGGGTCTTACCAATGGCAATCTTGACGACGATAACTCTACTGAAATTACATATACCAATAATGATGGTCAGGTTGTAACCGGAAATGTTGTTGATCCTGGTTTCTATGAAAGCGATGAAGATCTCTGCGATTTGGTTGGGTGTCCGCTCAATGGAACGTGGACTTTCAATGTAACTGATAACTTGGCTGCTGATAATGGATATATTTTTGAGTGGGGGATGGAATTTAATCCAAACCTCTATCCAGATGTTACAACTTTTACGCCTGAGATTGGACTTGGACTTGATTCCACATGGTGGGAAGGCCCTTTTATAAATACTGAATCGCCTAACGGAAACATTATAACCATTGAACCAGATGCCCTAGGGGATTATGATTACACTTATTTCGCAACGAATAATTTTGATTGCACGTTTGATACTACGATTACAATAAGTGTAGTTCCTGGACCTTCAATAGATGCTGGTGCCTATTGGACTATCTGTGAAGACAATGTCATGATTGATCCAAATGTGACCGTCGATGGAGTGGATGCAGATTGCATATTAACACTCGAAATGTTAGACGATTTCGGAGACGGATGGAGTGGTTGTGCAGTTGATTTCGTTGCAGATGGCGTGGTGATTGAATCTTTGACCTTGAACGGAGGAGATATTGAATTTGCATCTGTCGTTTTGCCTGGGGGATCAACAGTTCAAGCTGTTTTTGTTGCGGGCTTTTTCGTCAACGAAGTTTCAATGAACTTGTTCGACGATAGCGGTAACCTTCTATATGCCGGAGGACCAGGCGGATTTACCGATGGAGAAGTACTTTGGGAAGGCGCTTGTGGAGGATATGGAGACTACATTTATGAATGGACTCCTTCCGCTGGACTTTCTGACCCGGATATTGCGAATCCGTTAGCCGACGTTGACACTGAAACAACTTATTCTGTTACAGTTTACCCAGAGGGATACGAAGGGTGCGCCGCTACTAGCGAAACTACGGTTGGCTTGGCATACAACTACGAAGTAACCGGAGAAGACATTTCTTGCAATGGTGATATGGCACAAATTGAAGTAGTTCTCGACGGAGATGCGAATGATGCCCCATGGGAGCTCAACTTAATATTGGGTAGTGATACTCTCCAGACAATTGACACCAACGGAGGAACCAACGCATTTGAAGTAGCTGAAGGTGGTTATTTCATCGTGAGTATTTCCAATGACGCGTGCACTTATACTTCTGAAGTTTCAGTAGAGGCTCCGCCAATTTATCAGCTGATTGCTAGCCCGGATACTACAATATGTATTGAAGGCACTGCCACTTTGCAGGCATGGGCTACAGAAGATTCTGACACCACATGGACATACTTTTGGAACAACAATGTAGGTTTTGGAAGCACGATTGAAGTGAATCCGGCAATCGGACAGCTATACAGCGTATACGTAATTGACAACCTAGGCTGTGAATCTGATCCAGCGTTGGTTCAAGTAGATTTATACGCCCCTCTTTCAGTTTTAACGATGGATGACGATATCATTTGTTTAGGTGATGAAATAACATTAGACGAAGCAGCCACCGGAGGTTTAGCACCTTATACATTCGCATGGTACAACCAGAATTTACCTGACGTGACCATGGATGGCGCCGAGGTTGATGTTGTTCCTACCATGCCTTCAACCTACTGTGTTCAGGTAACGGATGCCTGCGAAACACCTATGGCCGAAGATTGTGTGTTCATAGACATTGAAGAATTGATCGACCCACATTTTGTAGCAGATACACTTGCCAATTGCTTCCCTGTCCTTGTTAATTTTAACGGGGTTGCCGATAACACCAACATCATCGCCAATGCCGAATGGGATTTTGGTGATGGAACGCATTCGAGTTTGATTGATATGACTTCGCATAACTTCTTGCAGTCGGGTCAGTTCACTGTGATTTACACTGTTACCTCTGTGGATGGTTGTATTTATAGCGATACCGTGGTTGATATGATTCACGCATATCCGTATCCAATCGCCGACTTTTCAGCCACTCCTGATCTTGCCATATTGCCCAATAGCACGTTCGATATGATCAACTTGTCGCATGACAACGACGAGAATTTCTGGCAATTTGCTGAATACGGAGAGTCAGAAGAGGAAGAGCCTTCGATTACTTTTCCAGGAGAAAGTATTGGCGAGTATTTAGTGACTTTATATGTCACCAATGAGTTTGGTTGTCAAGATTCAATTTCAAAAGAACTTACTGTACTCGAAGATTTCGTCATCTATGCTCCCAACGCATTTACACCAGACCACGACGGATTCAATGATTTTTGGTTTGTCCAAGGGATAGATGTTGATCCAAATAGGTATGAGATTAATATATTCAATCGATGGGGTGAAACTGTGTTCCAATCTTTTGATTTTGAAGCGATTTGGGATGGTTCATTTAAAGGAGCCGATCACTTCGTTCCAGATGGTGTTTATCCATTTCTCATTGTGGCGCACTCGCTTACTACGGGCGAATTGAAAAGGATTTCCGGATCAGTTTCCATTATTCGCTAGTTTCGATTTCTTTCATGCAACTATACCGTCAACGAATGCGTCTTGAATTCGCGGAGGAACTTATGTCTGAGAGATGCTGCTAATGGCTAAATTTGATATCAAAGTAGGAATTATGAGATTACTTAGAGTTATTGTATTGATAGTGAGCGCATTACTGTCCTTTGGACAGCTTGCAGAAGCTCAGTCAATCCAGGATGAATTGGAACTGTTTTTGGGGGAGAGCGCTGTCGCGCAAATGGTGGATAATGGTACTTGGGAGTATGAAGTTTTTCGCCAAACTCAAGGATTCTATACCCAAGACCTCAATGGCAAGAAGAATATTTCGGAATTTGAAAATGTCAGTGTTCTCGAAGCGGCCTCTTCCGACTTAGGAGTGATTGATTTGAACAAGATTGAAAATGGTATTTTCTTGGCTCAGTATGACATTCCTGTAAACAATGATCGCTATGGTTATTATCGAATTGGTGACACAGGCATTCTTTTCATTGTCTACCCAGAAGTGCTTATTCAGAAGCTCTATGAGCAACAAAACCCTTAGTCATGGCAAGTATCTTTAAATTTTTACTAAGTTTTTTATTGCTAGCCGTTTGCGGAATAAGCCAGGGGCAAAATATTATTATATCGAACGGGGAAACAACAGCCTGTTCAGGTGCCTTGGTGGATGATGGGGATGGCGGTGCTTATCTGGACAATGATTATACTTTTACCATTTGCTCCGACTCACCAGGCGATGTCGTTCAGGTGGAATTTGTAGCCTTTGGGTTGCAAACTTCTCCTAACCCGAACAACAGTGATTACCTTGCTATATACGATGGCGATGATACGAGCGCAAATTCTCTTGGCTCATACGCAGGAACTGGTCTTCAAGGAATTGCTGTGACCGGAACTGTCAACAATGTATCAGGGTGTCTCACATTTGTCTTCACGTGCAATACAGGGAATACTTCTGGGGCTCCCGGATTTGAAGCCTTGATTTCATGCACAACTCCTTGTGACTCGCCAACATCACTTGGTCAAATTGCAGATCCTGCCCCGGAAGGGATAGAACAAATAATTGGCGTGTGTATGGGGCAGGAAGTCACATTTGGTGATGAAGGATCTGTTCCAGGAGCTGGTTTCACAATCGCAAATTACATCTGGAATTATGGTGACGGAACTATTGACGAAGGCTCGAATCTAACAGATCCAACGCATTTTTATAACGAACCAGGAGAGTACATTGCTACATTGACAGTTCAGGACAACAATGGGTGTTTTAGCTTGAATCTTGATCCGATGCAAATCCTCGTGTCCACTATCCCGATTTTTAATACTGAATTTGATGAAGTTGTATGCCTTGGTGGAGAGGGAAGTTTAAATGGAAATCCTGTACAAAATGTAACTTGGACCGCTTTGCCACCTCAGGTGGTCGCGGGTGAGTCTTACTTAGCTGATGGAGCCGGATTTAGTTATACCTCAGAACTTACTTTTGATTTTTTCGAAGCGGGAGCAACACTAGATAATTGCGACGACCTTTTTTCCATTTTTGTGAATATGGAACACTCATATTTGGGTGATTTAGGAATGTACATTGAATGTCCCAATGGGACTCTTGTAAATCTTATTGATTGGGGTATGAATGGCGGTGGTGGAACATTTCTTGGCGAATGTGTCGATGATGGTACCACAATCGCAGGAACTGGCTACGACTATGGCTGGCAGCCGGGTCTTACAAATGGAAATCTTGATGACAACAACAGTACTTCCGTGTCCTACGTGAACAATGCAGGTCAATTGGTAACAGGAAATATTGTAGATCCGGGCTTTTACGAAAGTGATGAAGATATTTGTAATTTGGTTGGTTGTCCTCTCAATGGTACATGGTCTTTCGGAGTTACCGACAACCTCGCTATAGACAATGGCTACATATTCGAATGGGGAATGGAGTTCAACCCAGATCTTTATCCTGGGATTACAACTTTCACGCCTGTTGTTGGGTTGGAGTCAGATTCTTCGTGGTGGGAAGGTCCATTCATTAACTCTATTTCCTCAGATGGAAATAGTATCGAAATTGAGCCACCAGCGCTTGGGTTCTATGAATACACATTCTTTGCAACAAATAACTTTAGCTGCACATTCGATACGACAATAACTATCGAAGTTGTTCCTGGACCGGTTGTAGACGCCGGACTGGACGAAACGCTTTGTGGAGATCTTGAACTGGAAGCTGTAATCTTATCAAATGACTTTCCTGCGCCTCCATGTGAGTTTATCATTGAGATGTACAATGACAATAACAACTACGGTTGGGACGGAGGCAGCATAGATGTAACAGCAGGAGGAGTTTTTCAAGGGAATTTTACAACTTTCAATGAAAGCAACGAACAGATTATCGCCATTACGTCTGGTGAGGTATTGATAATTTCATACATAAATAGCCCTTGGGGGGCAACGACTGGTAATGCGTTCAATATTTTTGACGATGCGGGAAATCTTGTTTTCTCATCGGCCGATGACCCTGCTGACGGAATAGTATTCGATGAGTCAGTTCTGTGCACGGGCGACGGACAAATTCAATATGAATGGACGCCAGCCGAAAACCTAGACGATCCGAATAGCCCATCACCGGTTGTAGTTCAGGTAAACGGCGAGACAGTATTTGAAGTAACCGCTTATCCAGCAGGTTTTCCAGGTTGCGCATCTACCGATTTTGTGACAATTACTCCAGCATTTTTGTTCAATGTAAATTCTCAAAACCCAAGTTGCGCAGGCAACGATGGATTTGTTCACGTATTTATTGATGACGGCACGGGCACACCTCCATGGACCATTGAATTGTATGAAGGAGGCGGTATAGTTGAATCCATTGATATCAATGGAGGATTGCAAGAGTTTAACGACCTGTTACCTGGAGATTATTCTGTGAGTATTATCAACGACCAATGTACTTACGACATCGACGTTGACATTGCACAACCAGATATCATTACGATTGAAACTTCGGCAGACACAACAATATGTATTCAAGGTACGGCGGCGCTAAGCGCATGGAGTTTGCAAGATCCAGACAATTCATGGACCTATATTTGGGATCAAGGATTGGGAAATGGTTCGACAGTATTTGATCAACCACTTGTGCCCACTACTTACGAAGTTTATGCTATAGATGATTTTGGCTGCGAGTCAGCACCTTTCACAATGGACGTCGATATTTTCATGGAGCTATCCATGGAAATTGCATTGGACACCCTGATCTGCGGCGGAGGAACTGCGACGGTCGAAGTACTATCCATTAGTGGTGGTGACAGTGGTCCGTACAACTTCGCTTGGTCAAACGGCTCAGTTGGTGTTAGCTCAGAAGAAAGCTTCACAGTTGATCCAAATGGAAACACAACTTACTGCGTTGTTGTAACTGATGGCTGCGAAACACCAGAAGTAGCAGCCTGCCAAGTAGTCACTTTGGAAGTTCCTTTGGATGTCTCTATTGGAGCAGATACTACTAGTGGATGTTTTCCTGCTGACATTCTGTTCTTTGTTCAAAATGATCAAGATTCTTATGTACAAGGAGAATGGACGATTAGCGATGGTACTTATATTTTCAATGCTTCAGAATTCCCTCATACGTTTAATGAACCAGGTTCTTACGACGTTGGCCTTACATTGAGTTCGCCTATCGGTTGCCAATATTCGGATTTTGAAGAAAACTACATTTCTGTTTTCGATAACCCATTGGCCAATTTCCACTCTTCACCGCAGCCTACTGCTATTCCTGAAACAGAAATTCAGTATTTCGATGACTCGCAAGGTTCTATTATAGAATGGTTTTGGGTATTTGATACGATTCAAATGCTAGGAAACGCTTTCGAACAGAATCCACTTTTTGAATACCCTTATGATATAGGAGGCAATTACCCGGTTTCATTGACTGTCATTGATGCAAATGGTTGCGAGTCGACTGCAATGAAATATACAGTCATTTACGATTTGTTCAACGTATATATACCTAACGCCTTCTCACCAAATGCAGACGGAGTGAACGATGTATTCCTAGTAAAAGGTTCAGATATCGATCTGACGCGGTTTGAGTTGATCGTATTCGACCGATGGGGAGAGAAAGTGTTCCAAACTAACGACATAGCTGAACCATGGCTTGGAGAAGTCAGCGGCGGTCAGCATTATGCAAATACTGATCTATACGAATGGCATTTGACCGTATACTCTGCAAGCACGGCTCAACGATACATAAAGCAAGGGTCGGTTACAGTGATCCGATAGTTGGCACTAAACAAAATTCAAAGCCTCACTAGAAAGCAATTTCTAGTGAGGCTTTTTTGTATTGATGAGAGGTCTCGACTGCGAAATTCAATGCTACAACTAAATGGAAACTTCGTCCGATTTTCTTTGATCGAGAACCGAGTTGTGCATAAAGCCATTTGTCGAAAAGAAAGAAAGCCTAGTGCGTGAATAACCCGTCATTGAGCATAGCGGGTCTGTGGAAGTCGAGGGAATAGAATGCAATTGAACCGCGTCGCCTAAATGAAAGCCGAGCCATCGAAAATAAATTTCCAATGACTCGGCAGTATGTTCTATATCAACTTGAAGTTGGTCTGTTGTATTACTCTGCAGGGAACTCCAAAAGCTCATCCATAGTTCCTACAGCAACCGCATGGTAATGAGGTCTTGCTTTGGTATAGATGTCTATGGCCATATCCATTTGGTCAGTCTCCTTCATCGCGCGGTAAAGCGGAGTCAAGAACTTTCGTCGGCCCACACTTACTAAGAATGATTCAACTCGAGGATAAGCAGCTTCATAGTTCTTACGAATACTCTTCTCTAACCAGGCAAACAAAACTTCATTGTTACCCGTTTCTAGAATGCCGAATGCAGCATCCAACTCAGCCATTTGCTCGGCAGTGATAGATTCAGGAATTTCAGAAATGAATCGATACTTTTCTTGATACACCCATGAATTCATGTCAATATTCTCAATCAACATATTACCCGCTACCCATTCAGTAAGAACAGAATCAACGCGCTCAAGGCGGTCAGATTCTACAGTTGGAATGTTATCAGGAATGCCAATTCCAAATACCCAGGCGTCAATGTCAATTGCAGCTCGATCTTCATCGGTCAAAAGCCTGTCATTCAAGTAGGCTAGGAAATTATCCGTGTCCATTACTTGGAACGAATGCTCAGTGAAATATGCTTTCAAGAATGCGTCGAACTTATCTCGTCCTACTGTCTCTTCCATCAAACGGAGGAAGAAGTATCCTTTGTTGTATGGAATAGCTGTAAGGCCATCATCAGGATTACGTCCCGATAGGTCAAGCTTTAATTTTGTGTCATTCGGCATGTTCTGTGTTACTCGAATGTCTTCTTCATCAGCAATTAATTCTTGCTTGGTGAGTTTGGCCAGCATCTCAGCATGCTCACGTCCGTATACGGCTTCCATGATGCGCTGCTCGAAGTAAACAGTAAATCCTTCATTCAACCAGAAATCGTCCCATGTGCTGTTTGTTACCAGGTTTCCTGACCAACTGTGCGCCAATTCATGAGCTACGAGAGCTACAAGAGAGCGGTCACCAGCGATAATCGTAGGAGTAGCAAATGTCAATCGTGGATTCTCCATTCCACCAAATGGGAAGGCAGGAGGGAGGATAAGTAGGTCATAACGGCCCCAAACGTACTTGCCGTATAACTCTTCAGCTGCAAGCAACATGTCATCCATTTCTTGGAATTCGTATTCTGCCGCTTCAATGAGAGAAGGTATCGCATATACACCAGACTGATCACCAATAGCGCGAAATTCAACATTTCCAACAGCCAAAGCCATCAAATACGAAGGAATAGGCTGCTCCATTTTGAAGGTGTACTCTCCAGTAGCGTTTTTCTCCTGAGGATTCTCGGCGCTCATAAGAGCCATCAAGTCACTTGGTACTTTTACACGCGCATTGTACGAGTATCTGACGCCCGGACTGTCCTGACATGGAATCCAAGTCCTTGCAAGAATTGCCTGCGATTGTGTGAAAAGAAAAGGCTCGTCGCCATCCACCCACAACAATGCTTCAGCACCCTTGCTAGTTTCGTACATGATAGTCACTTTCTTAGAGTCGGACTTGATAGGAATCTCTAGGGGCCGACCAAGATATTTTTTCTCAGTTCCGATGTGAAATTCGGTAAGTTCGCCATCTACGAGGACTTCCTTCA
This sequence comes from Gammaproteobacteria bacterium, assembly GCA_047615865.1. Classification (GTDB taxonomy): domain Bacteria; phylum Bacteroidota; class Bacteroidia; order Flavobacteriales_D; family Sanyastnellaceae; genus JADFAK01. The sequence goes on along the minus strand of JBLHIB010000002.1, from coordinate 60,967 downwards.
AATTCAAGTGATTGATGTCTAGAATAATGACATCTGTTCCTGTCAAATTCTCGATCTGGTAATCGGCAGTCGCAGTGATGATTTTTTCATCAAAGTCGACTACAGCATCCCAATCTAGGTGCTTTACGACAGCATCTTCTGGCTTGGAATACGAATGAGCGTCACTAGCTAATTTCATATTGGCGATTTTCATCTTGCTCTTATCACTATGCTCTTGTGGCTTTTCTTCAGCTTGTCCACATGATGCCATTGCGATCGAAAGAGCAAAAAACATTAAATAGTTCGTGTATTTCATTTGGTTTGGGTTGGGGCCATAAATGTACAAAGTCGGCACGGAAGCCAACGATTAATCAATTTGGACTTTTCTTTAGCTTTTGACGGTTTTCAATAATCCGCCCAATGATGTGGACGGTTACCATTCCAAGAGCCACTTTGATCATCATTCCAGGGATTAAAGGCTCAAGCTCAGACATCCATCCATTTAGTGGTGGAATGATCTTCCAAAGCCAGCTAAATCCAAGGAGTAGGACTATAAGATGTCCTAGAAGCCAAATCGAAATATTGCGCGCGTAGGTTGTGGGAGTGGCACTTTCTGCAACGTAACCGCATACGGCCGCAGCCATTAAAAAACCGAAATAAAACCCGCCGTATTCGCCTACTAGTCTTTCAATTCCTGAACCATAGCCAGGGAAAACCGGAACTCCAGAGATGCCTACTATGAAATATCCAACTGTTGCTGCCAGACCGATTTTCCAGCCAAACACTACCGCCACTAAAATGATAGCGTAAGTCTGTAAAGTAAACTGCAATTGTCCGGTGAGGTCAATAGTCAATGGTGATAAAACTGATATCAAAGCGATACCAATCAAAACAGTAATTATACTATTAACTGTGTTGTTGCCGTGTAGGCGTATAGAATCTGCAAACATATTACTAGTGCTTCCAAATGAATTCAACTCCTTCTTCCAAGGTGAAGCTGTTGTTGCTTCTATCGATGTCCGCCATGCCCCTTTCTGGATCAATCTCAATGCTGAGAATGTCAGAGATATGTCTGTCGAGTTGCAAAGTATAGGTTGGGTTAGTCCAAGGCCAATCTTCAGCAATACGCGTATAGTCATTTGCCGAAGGCTTAGAGCCACGCATAATCCTCAAAGGAATGTTTACCATGCTCTTCGTGCCATCGCGAAAGGTGATGAGGACATCTAGAGGCATTGGCATCAGTCCAACTCTTTCCAAAGTAACCGCTGTTTTACCATCCTGTCCTACTACTTGACTTACCTTATAATCAATGGTCTTCGTAGTTTTTTCGAAATACTCGAAGTACCAATCTAGCTCCAGTCCACTTTGCTTTTCAGCTACTCTCTTAAAATCTGTTGGGTTGGGGTGCTTGAACTTCCAAATATTGAAATAGTCCAGCAGTACCTGTTCTAAATTCTCTAGACCTATTACATAACCCAATTGAGCTACAAGAACTTCTCCCTTGCTGTATGCGGCTGTACCATACGCCGAATTAGTATTGTAGTGATCCGCATGCGTAATGAGAGGCTCCTCAATTCCTTCTCGAACGATCCCGAAGTATCCCTCGTAAGACCAGTGATGAGGAGGATATGAGCGGCCTGCAAATAAGTGACCCATGGTTTCAGAAGAGGCATAAGATGTAAAACCTTCGTCCATCCATTCGTATAAGCTTTCGTTGGTTGCAAGAACACCTTGGTACCAAGAGTGCGCAGATTCATGAACACTAACACCCACAAGACTGGATACTTTTCGCTTTCCTGTAATCAAGGTAATCATCGGGTATTCCATACCACCGTCACCGCCTTGAATGAAAGTGTACTGTGGGTAAGGATACTCACCAAAATGTTCGTTCATGTAATCAAATGACTTCAACATGAAATCCTGCATTTCTACCCAGTTTGTGTTGTACTCTTCATCGTCCTGATAAAGGAAATGAAGCTCGGTTCCATTCTTCAATTTTTTCACATCGTGGTGATAGTCTGGATCTGCTGCCCAAGCAAAGTCATGTACATTCTCCGCTTTGAACTTCCACATTGTTTTTTGCTTCTGAGGACCACGTTGAACGGGAGAATCTCCATATCCTTTGCCCACTTCGTTGCCATTTTGTACAACGCCGGTTCCGCCCAATGTATATCTGCTATCCATGTTTATGTTGACCTCGAAGTCTCCCCAAATACCATGAAATTCACGACCGATGTATGGATTTGAATGCCATCCTTCATAGTCGTACTCACACATTTTTGGGTACCATTGCGTCATACTGAATTCAACACCTTCGGCATTGTTCCAACCTGAGCGACGGACTTGCAACGGAACTTGCGCGTCCCATTCCATTTCGAAAACTACCTTTGAATTTGGCTTAATACCTTTGAGAAGAGTTACCTCTAGAATAGTCCCGGAAACGACATAGCCTACCTTCTTCCCGTTCATTGTCAGCGACTTTACTTTAATCCAGCCTTCTTCTTCAGGTGTAAGGTTGCCAATACGATCACCTACTCGTGGATCTGGATCAGAGATGTTTTGACTTCTTACATCCATCATGCTTCCCGGTTGGAATGCATTGAAGTAGAGATGGTAAAAAACCTTATCCAGAACATCTGAAGAGTTGTTGTAATAAGTAAGACTCTGCTTGCCCGCATACTGATGCTTTTCTACGTCCATATCGATATCCATGACGTATTCGGCTTTTTGTTGCCAGCGATCACTTTGAGCACTTGCAAGAGTAAAGCCCAATAACATTAGGCAGAGAAGAGTCAGTTTATTCATTGTATGTGCTATTTCTTTGGGCATATTTATTCTTTTGGATTCGATAGGTAAAGCTAGTTCAACCTTGGTCGGTTCTAAACAACTATTGTACCAACGGTATGAATGGTAATCCAGCTACTTAATGATTCAACTGCAGCAGTCAATTGATTGCTAGTCTTTAACGAAGAAACGCAATGTCTCACCTGTAGAAGGAATGCAGAATAAGTACAATCCAGCATCTTCCATTTTGCAATCGACGAAACGCTGACCTTGGGCTATCCTGCCAGTCTGGATTAGACTTCCATGTGCCGAGAAAATTTGGTATTCGGTCGGACTAAGCTTTGGGAATTTAAAAGTGATTTGTCCTAGTCGGCCATTGAAGTATGTACCGAAGTTTTTCTGGAGTGGCAAATGTGCTACGTCCAAAGCCAAATCTACTGACGTTTCAAGCTCCATAATAATAGGAAGGTGATCAGACATATAGTAGAGGGAACTTAACATAGAATAAGGAACGTCATTGCCCTGATCACAATCGAGGATGTTTTGATTGTAGCAAGTTCCATTGTTTCCCAAAGCGAGGTAACTGTCTTCTAGATAATGAACTGTACTCGATTGATCGAGGAGATTGTCACTCACTAGGATGAAATCAAAGCGATCATCCAAACCACCACTAGCGCCGTCGTTGAATATAGTCTGCGTACGTGTGCTCTGCGTTAGATATTCCTTGTTGGGATATCCGCTGTCGGTCCAAACACCTGGAGCGTCTATTGGATCGTACAATGGAATTGTCTCATCAGAGCCCAAAAGGAGTTGATAAGCTGGCTCAGTAGAAGAGTATACATTGAAGTCTCCTGCGAAAATGACCATAGCATCATCATCAACATTGGCTTCAATATACTCGCGCCAAGCTTCCACCATTTCTAGTCTCAATTGCTGGTTGGTATTGCCTGAACTACTTTTGAGGTGAGTCACATACAAGTATATAAAGGTAGTGTCGGCTCCGTTTGGCAATTGCGAATCGTTGAGGTAAAGCACGAATTCGTTGACATCTCTGTAGGTAGTGATTACTTCGTCTTGCGAGTAAAGTGTAAATTTATCTTGGTCATAAACAATAGCCTGTTGCAACGAATTCGAATTACCAGGATTCCCTTGCTGAGGAACATACTCTGAAGTAGCGAAGTTGCCACTTTGGTTGGCAAAGGAAACTGTCAGCAATTGCTCCAAGCCCCATGCAGATTTCAATTCTTGAACCATTAGAATATCTGGCTCCACATAATCAATAATGTGCTGAAGGGTATCTGCACGTCCAATCAGCTCGCTCGTTGGGTAATTGAGGATGTTGTATGACATCAATTTGATCTGTCCATTTGCGTGAAACGCTAAGACCGCAAACAGTAAGTAGAGGACAGATTTTTTCATGCTTTGAGTTTATAAGTTAATCAACGATTGGATTGTGTATTGAACAGACTAGCTATTTCTATTGATGCAATTCAAGTTCTGAAAGGCAACCTCTAGTCGATCGATAAAAGTTTTTTCGCCCTCACGTAGCCAAACACGTGGGTCGTAATATTTCTTGTTCGGCTTGTCATCGCCGTCGGGGTTTCCTATTTGAGCTTGCATGTAGTCCTTCTTATCTAGGATATAGTCGCGAACACCACAAGAAAATGCCCATTGCATATCCGTATCTAGGTTCATTTTAATGGCACCGTACTCAATCGCTTCTTTGATTTGAGCCGGGTCCGAACCAGAACCACCGTGGAATACAAAGTTAACTGGGTTATTGCCCGTATTGTATTTTTTCTGGATGTGCTCCTGAGAGTTCTTGAGAATGATAGGCTCTAAAGAAACATTTCCCGGCTTGTACACACCATGCACATTACCGAATGCTGCGGCAACGGTGAAACGATCAGAGATCTTTAAAAGTTCCTCATAGGCATAAGCCACTTCTTCTGGCTGAGTATACAATTTACTGCTGTCGATGCCTGTATTGTCCACGCCATCTTCCTCGCCACCGGTAATGCCGAGTTCGATTTCTATGGTCATTCCAATCTTGTTCATCCGCTCGAAATACTTACGAGAGATTGCGATGTTCTCCTCAATAGGCTCTTCAGAAAGGTCGAGCATATGCGAACTGTACAAAGGTTGACCGGTTGCAGCGTGGAATTTTTCACCTGCGTCGAGCAGACCGTCGATCCAAGGAAGCAATTTTTTGGCACAATGATCAGTGTGAAGGATGACTGGTACACCATAGGCTTTGGCCATCTCATGCACGTGAAGTGCGCCTGAAACAGATCCTGCAATGGCAGCAGCATGGTTGTCATTTGACAATCCCTTTCCGGCATAGAAAACTCCACCACCGCTGGAGAATTGCACAATTACAGGCGAGTTTACCTTTTTTGCCGCTTCGATCACCGCATTTACGGTGCTTGTTCCTACTACGTTTACCGCCGGCAATGCGTAGTTGTTTTCATTCGCGTGACGCAATAAATCTGTAACCTCATCTCCGTGGAGAACTCCTGATCTGAATCTGCTCATTGTCTAGTCTTTAAATCCGCCACAAAATTAGGATTTTGAGTCAGCCAGCGAACGAAATGATGGAATTATTTGCGCTTGTCGCTTAAAAGGCGAAGTTGCTTGTCCATCAAGGCAAACCAAAGTAGGGGCAAGAGTTAGAGAACCATCATTCCTGGATCGCCCGCAGGCATCTGTGGAGCCTCTTCAAGCGTAGAGAATCTGGTGCTTTTTCTGCGAATTGAAATGATGATCGGAGTGCCTCGTGAGTTCAAGAAGCATGAGCCTACCAAACAACATGATCTGAATTACAACTGTGCCATACTTGCACATTTTCTTGTCGTTTATCATTGACCATGGCACGTTTTAGGCCATAATGCTCAATGTAATTATCGGTTTATAGTAGAAGAATACCCATGAAGGCTGGGCCCAAATATAGAAGCATGGTGAGAGGACCGAAGAAGATGGCAAGCATCAACAGGACAGCGCTTTGCAGAATAACATACCACAACATCTCGTTTTTAAGGCTTAAAATCTGTAACCCATTCGTTTTATTTCCTGGTTTTGAATCTTCCAAGCAGAGATATAACTCCAATATATTGATCGAAACCAAAAAGCGTAAACTGATTCTTTTAGTCTGGCCGTCGCTGGATCATCATGTGCTGCTGCTTTTTTGTGGTGTCCTTTGTTGTGCTCCACAAAGAAATACTTGTATTGTGAATTGAGTAGAAGGGGTTTTGCCATGAATTGTTCAGACCTATTGGGACGGTGACCGAGTTCGTGGGCCACGTTGATGCCCAATTACTCCGCACAACATGCCGACTCCCGATACTCTAACTATGATATCCACTATAGAAAGACCCTCTTCTTGGATCGAGAATATGAAGCATCCCATTAGGACTAGCTGGATGGACAATAGAGGATACAAGATAAGATTATGGAGTCGATCTTTCGAAGCGATTTCCTTCTCTACCTCACTGAGGTTTGCTTTTTGTGTGCCAAAAATAATTTCAGCGATCGGGACTATGACAAAGCAGAAAATCACCGGTGCAAAAGTCCAGAGACCTTGAGAACAGAATGCAATTGGCAGTTCAATGACAGATAAATATTAAAGCGCACGCCAATTCACACTTTAAAGGAGAGCGAAAAAAGCATCAAGAATCGACTTCATTCTTCTTGCGGAACATCTCGATCATTTCTTCATCAGTCATATAGAGAGTCTGGATTCTGGCCTGCGCATCTGATGCCAATGTGTGCTCTGGATAGAGCTTGATTACGTTCTCGTAGGCCTTTTTTGCCATTTCGCGGTCATGTAAATCATTGTCTTGAATGAATGCAATTAGAAAAGCAGTTTCAGCCTTCTTGGTATGTTTTGGGAATCCGTCGTGCAGGTTGGTAAGAATAGAAATAGCCTGCTTGTATCGACCCAAATTTCTTGCAACATCGCCGGCCTTGAATAAGTAAACTCCAGCAATAGAATCGTCACGATAAGTATTGGTGTAGTCCAAATATGAACGCATCAATTCATGCCCTTTTACCTTGTCGATTTTGGTGTCTCCATTGAGGGCATTGGCCTCGCATTCGTTGATGCGCTCGACAAGCTCTTCTTTGGTCTCTCCAGTAATCATATCGACTTTTGGACTGTCACCGCAGCTTATCATAGCCAAGGTGAGTGCAATAAAAATGTATCGTTTCATATTACCTTCTTTTTTGTTTTGGGAAGCGCATGCGATAACTGGCATCGACTATCCCTTTGCTGATGTCTTTGAGCTTACCTTTAAGTAAGGTGCGTTTGAGTGGATTGATTTTATCGGTAAACAATATTCCCTCAATGTGGTCGTATTCATGCTGAACCACGCGCGCAGCAAAACCATCCAATTCTTCCTCGTATAGTTCCCAGTTTTCATCGTAGTACTCTATTTTTAACCGCGGCAATCTCTTTACCTCTTCACGGATATTCGGGATGCTCAAACACCCTTCCTCAAAACCCCATTCTTCTCCTTCCTCATCAAAAAGGATGGGATTGATGAAAACACGTTTGAAGTTGGCACACTCTGGCGAAGGATCTTCGCCTTCGGCAAATGGTGAAGCATCGACGATGAATAAACGGATGTCTTTGCCAATTTGCGGAGCAGCCAATCCAACGCCCTTGGCACTGTACATGGTCTCAAACATATTGGCTATAAGCTTATCCAAATCAGGATAGTCCTCTTCGATCTCTTTGCATTTTGCACGTAGTACGGGATCGCCGTACGCTACAATAGGGTATATCATTCAAATAAATTCAGATTGCAAAAGTACGCATACAATTGCCGCTTTTAAAACTGTTTCTTGCATAAAGCAAAGGCATTGATTTCATGTCTGACTCTATTCAATTCTGTACCTTTGCGGCGAACTTGATAGAATGGAACAGCAACTGGATACAATTGTGGATGCTATAGAGGCAATTCGCAATGGAGAAGTGATCATTGTCGTAGACGATGAGGATCGTGAAAATGAAGGAGATTTTATCTGCGCAGCAGAGTCGATCACTCCCGAAATAATCAACTTTATGGCCACGCATGGCCGCGGATTAATCTGCGCGCCTCTTATTGAGACTCGATGCGATGAGCTTGGACTGCAGATGATGGTAACTACCAATTCTGCTAGTTATGAGACTCCATTTACGGTGTCGGTAGATTTGAACGGACACGGTTGTACAACCGGAATTTCGGCAGGAGATAGAGCCAAGACAGTCAAAGCTCTAATTGATCCAGAGATTCATCCAAGCGAATTGGGTAAGCCAGGACATATATTTCCGCTACGTGCCAAGGTGGGCGGTGTATTGCGAAGAGCAGGACATACAGAGGCAGCTATCGATTTTGCACGTTTGGCAGGAAAAGAACCAGCAGGAGTGATTGTAGAAATCATGAATGAAGATGGAACTATGGCCAGACTTCCTCAATTGCAAGAGATAGCGAAGAAATTTGATATGAAGCTTGTGTCGATTCAAGATTTGATCGCCTATCGATTGGAGAACGAAACCCTTATTGAGCATGAGATGGAAGTCAATATGCCGACGAAATATGGTGATTTTAAGCTTCACGCCTTTCGGCAAACGACCAATCAGATTGAACACCTTGCACTTGTTAAGGGGACCTGGAAAGAAGATGAGGCAGTTTTAGTGCGTGTGCATTCTTCTAGCATGGTGGGCGATATCTTTGGATCTGAACAATTCGGCCGCGGTGAGCAATTGCACCGAGCAATGGAAATCATCGAAGAACGCGGGAAAGGTGTAATCGTATACATCAATAAGCTACGAGAAGGTCACGGTATTGTGGACGAACTGAGGGCTTATCAGAATGTGAACAAGCAAGGTGAAGAGAATCAGTCGGCAGCTGCCCCAGCGAAGATGGACAACAAAGACTTTGGAATAGGAGCTCAGATATTGCGACACTTAGGAGTTCGCAAAATAAACTTGATGACCAACAACCCACGAAGAATGAAGGGAATTGTCGGTTATGGATTGGAGATCGTGGAGAGTGAAACTATTGCGGTTAAGCAGAAAGCTTAGCTTTTAGAGCTTAGCATATCTCTCAGGAAATATTAGAAAAAAACAAAGGCCGACAATAAGTCGGCCTTTAATATTTTGAATAAGTGAAGAATTATTTCTTCTTCCACTTATCGTACTTCGTCTTAAACTTGTCGATACGACCTGCTGTATCAACAAACTGCATTTTTCCTGTGAAGAAAGGATGCGACATTGATGAAATTTCTAATTTGATCAAAGGATACTCGTTTCCATCTTCCCAAGTAACCGTCTCAGTAGCATTCGCAGTCGACTTTCCCAAAAACTGGTAATCAGCTGAAATGTCTTTAAAAACTACTTTTCTGTAGCTCTCTGGATGAATATCTTTTTTCATAATTCTTCTGTTTGCAAATTGGAGCGCAAAGATACTGAAACTTTCTTTACCTGAGCAAGGCCAAAGAGAGGAAAGTTCGATCATTTGTTTTTGTAGGACAATTCCTACAGCTTATATGAGGTCATGTCCTACGATTTCGGAGAAGCCGCTCGTGTACATTTGACAAAGTTAATTTAGGAAAAGTTAAATTTAGTAGTTAAGTATTTTAAGTGATAATTTGGTTAAGACAATCCGCCCCAATGGGGGCGGATTTCTTGTTTTAAAGAAATTCTACCTGACCTTCGTTCCAATCAACCGCGATTCGGTTACTTTGTGCAATCACCAAGACCACTATTTCACAAGGTATGCCGCGTATCCTTCGAATTCTTAATCGATTTAACCTGGGAGGTCCCACGTACAATGCTAGTTATTTAGCCAAGTACATAGGTGCAGAATACGAAACTCGCTTAGTTGGCGGTCACCACGATCCTCACGAAAAATCATCTACACACCTCTTGCATGATCTAGAGGTTCCTTTCGAATATGTTCCACATATGAATAGGGCCATTGACTTTGGGAAAGACCGCAAAGCCTACCAATGGTTGTGCAAAGAAATTGCCGAATTCAAACCTGATATTGTTCACACGCACGCGGCAAAAGCTGGAGCAATTGGCCGATTGGCAGCATCGAAAATGGGAGTTCCTGCCATTGTGCATACATTTCATGGGCATGTATTTGACGGATATTTTTCTCCAGTAAAGACGGAAGTCTTCAAACAAGCCGAGCGTTATCTAGCGAAGAAATCTGATGCTATTGTTGCTATCTCTCCAGAGCAAAAAAATGACCTCACAGAGAAATATGGCATTTGTTCTCCAGAGCAGACGCATACAATACGTCTTGGATTTGATCTGAGTAGATTTTCTCAAGGACAAGCAGGAAAGCGTGCAAGTTTTCGGTCCAAATGGAATTTATCGGAAGAAGTTGTGGTCGTTTCCATCGTAGGTAGGCTCACAGGAATAAAAAATCACCTGATGTTCTTACAAGCAATGGCAAAGGTCCTTGCATCATCTACTGTTCCTATAGTAGGTCTTGTAGTTGGCGGTGGTGAATTGGATGAGATATTGAAGTCTTGGTGTATTGAACGCAACATGATGTATTCTCCCGAATCGGCTTCAGGAATACTGTTTACCGGATGGGAGCTGGAAGTGGATCATGTGATGGCCGCGTCTGACATCGTCGCTATGACCTCATTCAATGAAGGGACACCTGTGAGTTTAATAGAGGCTCAGGCAGCGGGTGTTTCGGTTGTATCGACAGATGTGGGTGGGGTTAAAGATATCGTTCAGCATGGAGCTTCTGGTTTGCTTGTTGAAAGTGAAGACGAAACAGCATTTGCCGAAGGCTTGAGCCAGCTCATCGCCTCGAAAGACTTAAGAGCAAAATTTGGAGAGACTGGAAAAATGATTGCTCCAAGCTATTCTTATAAAAGGCTGGCAACAGATATGCGTCGCCTGTACGAATCACTTCTTTGATCTTCAATTCGGCCCAATCAACTTAGGCCATGGAATATTTGAGTTTGTCCTTGATTGGGTGAGAAAGCACCCTTATGCACAAAATCCTGTTTGAAACTACAAAGCACCCCTTCCAGAATAGGGGTAAATGCCGATAGATTTGTTTGTAGAGTATATTCAACCCCTAAATCTGGGATACAAAGCACTCAAGAATGATCAAGTACCCTTTACTTATACTTAACTTTTTAGGAGTTTTCGTTTTTCAAATGTTCTTCGACGACGGAGTAATTATTGAAGACAATACGCCAACGACCTTGCAAGTTGGGGAAACTCAATTGGTTGAGATAAGTGTCAACAAAGGTGAAATCGCTGGATTTGCCAAGTTGGAGCTGATATTGCCTGGTGGCCTGTCTGCTTCACCAGTAGAAACTGAAGGAGCTTCATTCACTTTCTCGGGACAAAAGGCAAAGTACATATGGATGACCTTGCCAGATGCTCAAGAATTTACAGTGAGTTACAACATTACCGCAGAGCCTTTGGCAAGTGGGAATTTGGTTGTGAAAGGCGCATTCTCATACATTAAGGAAAATCAGCGCGTAGATTATGATCTTCAAAGCAAGCTAATTTCAATTGGCTTGAAGGGAGATGATTTAGCTGATTCTGGAGGTGACTCTGAGGACGATACTGAAAATGAGACAGGATCCGTTAGTCAAGGAGCGACCAATGATGGCTCGATGCAATGCAAACGATATGTGACTGAGATTTCGACCAATGAATACTTGGTGAAGCTGGAAGTTACAAATGCGACCCTAGAAGGCTTTGCGAAGATCATGGAGAAAGTACCCCCTGGTTTTGCAATTGAAGAAGACGATTCTGACGGTGCAATAGCGACTATTGAAAGTTCTGGAATCAAGTATGTATGGTTCGAAGCACCGTCGACAAGTTCATTTACCGTTAGTTATAGAATGCAAGCAATGTCCTCAATGGGCAGACCAGAAATCGACGGAACTTTTTCGTTCGTGGCCAACAATTCGCCTAATGAACTTCCTGTCATCGATGCCTATGCTGGTGAAGATGATACCCAGTTGGCAGATGCGACAGAAGAAGTAGCTGATGCGACTGAAGATTTGGTTGCTGAGGTTGTTGACCAAGTAGATGAGGCTGTAGAAGAAACCACAGATGAAATCGTGGCTGATGCAGAAGAAGTTCAAGCGCCGATAGAAGAATCAGTTGATGAGATAGTTGAGACTATTGCTGAGGAAGTTCAGAGTCAGCCAGAAGACACGAGTGTTGCAAATAATTCGGAGACGATTGTCGATACTCCGAGAGCAACATCAGTTCCAGACCCAGAGAATGGAATTACTTACAAGGTTCAGATAGTGGCAGGGCACAATACAGTAGGCAAGTCCTACTTCAAAAAGAGACATAGCTTTTCAGAAGTGTTCAACATTGAGCAACATGAAGGCTGGGTTAAGTATACCACAGGTTCGCACGGAGAATATCAAGGGGCACGAAATGAACGCGAACGAATTAACGGCCGTTACAATTTTAACGGACCATTCGTAAGCGCTTATAACAATGGCGAGCGAATTACTGTTCAGGAGGCTTTGATGATCTCTAAGCAGCAGTGGTATCAGTAAACAAGGTAGCAGTACTTGGCTTCTTAGGAAGGTTAAGCACATATACAAATAGTAATTTTGGTTAATTAATAATAGAATTTGTTTAGGTAATTCTAGTCGCAAACCCCTAGGAAACGTCCTTAGGGGTTTGCTTTTTTAGATGAATTGGATAATTGCTATAAAGAGTTATAAATCATACCTACAGCTTGAGAAATCTCTTGCTGCAAACAGTGTTGAGGCCTATTTGAACGACGTGAAAAAGCTTCAAATCTTCATGGAAGATACCAGACCAAATGTGTCCCTGTTGAAGATTACCATCCAAGATTTCGAGCAATTTTTAAGCTGGATCAACGATCTGGGATTGGCGGCAAGGACTCAAAGCCGAATAATCAGTGGAATTAAGGGTTTTTACAAGTTCTTGGTTCTAGAAGGTCACCTCGAAGACAATCCTATTGAGCTTATTGAAGGTCCGCGCTTAGGGCGCAAATTACCTGACACCTTAGCGTATAGTGAAATCGAAGAACTCATCCTAGCCATAGATTTGAGCAAACCAGAAGGGCCGAGGAATAAAGCCATGATTGAAACTTTGTATTCATGTGGCTTGCGGGTAAGTGAGTTGGTTTCACTCAAACAGTCCGGATTGTTTTTCGATGATGGATTTGTGCGAGTGGTAGGTAAAGGTGACAAGGAAAGATTGGTTCCAATTGGGTCAACTGCTATCAAGTACATCAAGATATACATGGATGAAGTGCGCCTGCATGTGAACATTCAAGAAGGGCACGAGAATGTTGTTTTTCTAAATAGGCGAGGGGCTCAGTTAACTCGAGTCATGGTATTTACTATTGTTAAGCAACTCTGTGAGCGAATAGGATTGAAGAAGCGTGTATCACCTCACACCTTCAGACATTCATTTGCAACACACCTAGTAGAAGGGGGAGCTGATCTTCGTGCTGTTCAGGAAATGCTTGGGCATGAGTCGATCACTACCACAGAGATTTATACACACCTTGATCGCGAATACTTGAGGCAAGAGGTTCTAGATTATCATCCTAGGTATGCGAGAGAGAGGTCATCTCGTAAGGAGAAATAGCATTTGCCTTGTGCTAAAAAGAAAAAGGCGCAAAACGGTTTAAACCGTCCTGCGCCTTTCAAATTTATAAGCTCAGAGTTTTACTTTGAAATCACAAAGTGCTTTGAAGCATTCTGATTCTCACCTTGCACGGTAAGAGTATACATTCCATTTGCTAACTCAGTAACATCCATTTTAACTGTTTGAACAGCAGCATTCACTTCTTGTGTGCGAATTACTTTTCCTGTTACATCAATAATTTGAATAACCACCTTGCCAGAAACTTGCTCATTCAATAGAACAGTGAGTTCATTCGCAACTGGATTAGGATACAGTCGAATAGTATTTTGTTCGCCAAGTTCATCAACTGAGACGATACATGGAGGAACTTGGTCGCTTACTTCGATTTCGATAGTAGCAGTGTTCCAACCCCACTTGTAGCTTAGTGTATGAGTTCCTAAGGCAGCAGAAGCTGGATCGAACATGCCGTTTTCGACACCTTCACCACTCCAATACCCACCAACAGGCTCGGCGTTCAAAGCAAAAGCAGCTTCTGTCTCACAAAGTAGATCCGGATTGTCGCCCATAGTAATGTCAGCAATTCCAGCAGCAATAGGAAATGGAGCTTCTAGGAAAAAAGTACGATATACCCAAGCTGATTGACGCATTTGCCATTGAACTTCGCCTGCAGCACTTACTTCTATAATAGTGCCTTGGTTTCCTGCACAACCGTAACGGTTGTCATTTGGTAATCTTCTAGCGGTGCCAAGAATTACAGACTGCAATTCTTGAGGTATAACATATTCCCATTGGTTTATGGCCACTGGATCATCATAGAAATCCAAAGAAAACTCAAGAAGTCTGCTCAAAGAGTCAAGACCTGTATTGTCAAATACCATGTAAGTTCCAACTGCTGTGCGATTGATGTCGTGTTGATCGCCAAATTGATCATTCGGGAAGAATGAAATATCTCCATCGCTGCCTCCAAGTTTCCAAATAATAGCACCTGTTTCGCTGTTGATCTTTACGAGTTGGTTAATTTCCTTAAATGAAAGGATGTAGTTGCCATCGTTGTCTTGTTCCAATGCATTTAAATGCAACCAGTTAATGCTTGCAGCTCCGTAAGTAGAAAAGAAGAATCCGTTTTGATTTGTTGCTCCTGTAGGATCAAAGTAATCGAATGAATTCCAACTCCAAATTACTTCACCAAGTGGAGTGATTTCGAGCAAATTTTCTTCCATCACTGTAAGAGAAGAATCTCCTGAAGGAATTTGGCGAGCGGCAGCTGCTATAACTACAAAGTTGCCAGCATCATTGATGATTGCATCATGGTGAAAAAGGAGGGAGTCATAAGGAGTACCATTCAAATCAACGTAATCCAAAATGTTACTGTGATAATCACGCACCGTGATTTCATGGCATTCGAGAAGTATTATGTTTTCTTCTTCTGTAATGCTGTATGCTTGACAAGTTTGAGAATTTCCAACGTTTGGCTCTCCACTATGGTAGTCATACCATACAACTTCACCCTTTCTATTGAAGATTTGAACTGTCTTGTCTGGAACAAGAACTGTGTTCGTCAAATAATACCCAGTAAGATCAGCTTCTTCGTTGTAAAATAATGTAGTGTCCATAACGGGCACTACGTCTGGAAGAGGCGCAGTATCAAAAGTCTCATAGTCAGTCTGCACGCACGAACCGGTATTGAAAGCATTGATTTGGAAACCATATGTATTCTCAGCTACCATTTCGACGATGTGGAAAGAGTGATTCATGGTTGGTCCAATCATTTCAGAATTGACCCACACCGTATCAAGCGCATTTCCCAGCGAATCAGTGAGTGCTCGATAGTACTTTAGAAATGAATATGAGTCTTCGTTCGTGTCAAATGAGATATCGTAGCGAAGAACATTGTTTTCTTCACTTTGAGCGTTTATGTTTGACACGGTAATTTGCGCCGCACAAAGCATAGTGAAAAACAAAGGAAGAGAAGAGAGGAAAATTTTTTTCATAGTCGGCAGTTTTATTTGGTTGTCCTGCAAATATAAGCATGTTATTTGTTTTGAAAATTAAATAAGAGCATATAATCTAAGTAAAATAGCAAGAATCAGCATGTTGAAGAAGGACAATGTCTTTACCTGGCGAGGACTCTCGGAACTGCGAGAAATTTATGCCAATGAAAAGGAGCAATTTCTATCCGATTTGTTTCTGGATTCGAATAGGGCAAGCAAATTTTCGATAGAAATCGAAGATTTGCTGTTTGACTATTCCAAAAATAATATAAGCGAACAAAGCAAGGCGAAATTGATCGAAATGGCTTCAGAATGCGGGCTTCGCGATGCTGTAGAGATGCTTTTTACTGGAGCAGAGATCAACGAAACCGAAGGACGATCAGTTCTACACACGTCCCTGAGGGCTTTTCCAGAAGATGAAGGGGATGCCGATGAAGTGGTTGATGAAATTGAGAAAGTAAAGAGCGCAATTGCAGATTACACTGAGGGAATATTATCAGGTGATATCAAGGGCCACACGGGAAAGAAGATCAAAAATGTTGTCAATATTGGAATCGGGGGGTCAGATTTGGGTCCGCGAATGGTCACACAGGCCCTCCAGCACTACAAAACTGAATTGAACGTCACATATGTTTCCAATGTCGATGGAGACGTTATGCACTTTGCATTGAGCGGTTTGGACCCTGAGTGCACCTTGTTCATAGTGGTATCCAAAACATTTTCTACCTCAGAGACCATGGCCAATGCTCGTTTGGCCAAACAGTGGATTTCAGCTTCAATGGGGCCAGATGCCGTTTCTAGTCATTTTGCTGGTGTAAGTTGCAATGAGGACCCGGTAATTGGGTTTGGTGTTCCAGCCAGTCGTTTCTTTCAAATTTGGGACTGGGTTGGAGGAAGATTTTCCCTTTGGTCGGCGGTTGGTTTGAGCGTTAGTCTGGCCATAGGGTATAGTAATTTTGAGAGTTTGCTGCGGGGGGGATTGAAGATGGATAAACATTTTCGTCAAACTCCATTTGAGAATAACATACCAGTTATGATGGCCTTGATCGGTATTTGGCACAGGAATTTCTGGGGATATGAGACACAGGCAGTCATCCCATACTCGCATTTGTTGGAGAAGTTCCCTTCTTATTTGCAGCAGGCAGAGATGGAAAGCAATGGTAAAAGCGTAGGAAGGGACGGTTTGCCAGCAGGAGGAGATACATGTCCTATATTATGGGGGTCGGCAGGCACTGATGCTCAGCATGCGTATTTTCAATTGTTGCACCAGGGTTCAAGTGTCGTGCCTTGTGATTTTATTTGCGCTTGTCGCTCAGAAAACGCCCATAAAAACAACCAGGAATTGTTGTTGGCCAACTTTTTGGCACAACCTGAAGCATTGATGAAAGGGAAGTCTGCAGCCACGGCATATCAGGAATTGATAGATAAGGGGATGGACGAGGAGTCGGCCAAAACCCTCGCTCCATATCGGGCATTCTCAGGAGGCAAGCCAAGTACGTCGATTTTACTGAAGCGTTTGGATCCTGAATCATTGGGACAGCTGATAGCCATGTACGAGCATAAGATCTTTGTTCAGGGATATTTATGGGGAGTGTACAGTTTTGATCAATGGGGAGTTGAATTGGGAAAGGAATTGGCAGCACCTATTCAGGTTGAAATTGAGTGCCGAGTAAGAGCTGAAAGTCATGATCAATCTACCAATCGACTTCTTCGGTATTATCTAGACAATAGTTAGAATTCTCTACGAGTTAAAGGGGATTATCGATAGGATGGTAAATTTCATCGCTTAGTAAATATGATTTGTGGCTACAATTCCCTATTTTTGTGAACCTCAGTGCAAATACCTTAGTGTTTCACCTTAACCAAAATTCACTTTTATGAGTATTCGAAATCTATTCGTCTCGCTTTGTTTATTTCTTGTTCCATCATTGGGCTTTGCCGCGTTTACTGGTATTGTTGCAGAAGTTTATGCATCAAATGCTATACCCGGAAATGTTACTTGGAGAGTATATGCAGAGTTTGACAATCCGACAGACCAATTAATTGCTATGTACGGGTTTGACACGCAACCGATGTCAGTGTCGACATCAACAACTTTCTATCAAAATACTTTCGGTGGGCCTATTTCATTGGATATCAATCCAGCTTTTTTCGGATTGGTACCAGAAATAGAATGGGATTCATACTTCACTCTAGCATATGCTGACAATGTTGGCTCGACTTTGAATACAATTGGTTTAGATACTTATTTCGATTTATTTGAAGCAGGTGGAGGTTTTGTAGTGAATGACATTGTAGGTGGATCTCTATTCTTGTTGCCTGGCGACCCATCAGCATTGCCTGATGTGAATGGTCAAATCATGCTTGGACAGTTTACGACTGACGGATTGATTGATCTTACGTTGAACCTTCAATGGAGAGACGCAGCGAATATTTCTTTTCAAGAAGTGGGTGTTACCCTCAGTTTATCAGGTGTTCCTGGATGTATGGATTCAACGGCATTGAACTACAGTTCTTTGGCAACAGAGGATGATGGTTCATGTACTTATCCTGCACCTTCTTATGTTAACTTATCTTGGGAATTGGTAGCATCTAACACTGTTGGAGCTATGGATACTTACCGAGTATATGCCAACTTCACCAACCCACTTGATCAGATGGTAGTTTGTTATGGCCAGGACGTTACTCCTTTGTCTATTAACACATCAACATCTTTTTACCAAGATGGAGGCGGAGGCTTTACTTCGAATTCAATTGATCCAGCATTTTTCCCTATGACTCCACCTTTAGAGTTTGATTCATGGGTAACAATTGGCGCTGAGTCTGGACCAAATGGTGTTGCTTCTGTGAACGACAACAGCGCTCCTTTTGAAGCGGGTGGTTCATTGGATATCAGTGATGCTGCTGGTGGTGCATGGTACGTATTTCCTGACACTGAGCCTACAGCCTTTCCTGACGTATTGGGCCGAGTACTACTCGCTCAGGTGACTACGGATGGTTTTGTTGATCTTACATTTAACTTACAGTATCGTGCTCAAGATGGCAGCAACCCACAAGTTCCTGGAGAGTTTTTGACTTTCCCGCTTATGGTTGATGGCTGTATGGACACGAATGCTTGTAACTATGATTCTACTGCAAATGTGGATGATGGTTCATGTACTTACCCTGGATGTAACATTGTTGGGGCATGTAACTATGATTCTCTAGCAGGTTGCGACGACGGATCATGTACATTCCCAGGATGTAGTCTTTCAATTGCATGTAACTACGATTCAACGGCAGGTTGTGACGACGGATCATGTACATTCCCAGGATGTAATATTTCAAATGCATGTAACTATGATTCTCTAGCAGGTTGCGACGACGGATCATGTACATTCCCAGGATGTAATATTTCAAATGCATGTAATTACGATTCAACCGCCGGTTGTGACGACGGATCATGTACATTCCCAGGATGTAATATTTCAAATGCATGTAATTACGATTCTCTAGCAGGTTGCGACGACGGATCATGTACATTCCCAGGATGTAATATTTCAAATGCATGTAATTACGATTCAACCGCCGGTTGTGACGACGGATCATGTACATTCCCAGGATGTAATGTTTCAAATGCATGTAACTACGATTCAACGGCAGGTTGTGACGACGGATCATGTACGTTCCCAGGATGTAATGTTTCAAATGCATGTAACTTCAATTCAACCGCAGGTTGTGACGATGGTTCATGTACTTTTCCAGGCTGTACTACTTTAGGAGCTTGTAACTACGATTCAACGGCAGGTTGTGATGACGGTTCTTGTACATTCCCAGGATGTACTACTATAGGAGCTTGTAACTATGCTTCAACCGCAGGTTGTGACGATGGTTCATGTACTTTCCCAGGATGTACTATTATGGGAACTTGTAACTATGTTTCTACAGCAGGTTGTGATGACGGTTCTTGTACATTCCCAGGATGTACTACTTCAACTGCTATCAACTACAACTCACTAGCTGGTTGCGATGATGGTTCTTGTGTTTTTGTGATTTCAGGATGTACTTACCCAGATGCTTCAAACTACGATAGCACTGCTACCGAAGACGACGGATCTTGTGTATTTGTTTGTCTAGGTTGTACTGATTCAACTGCATTGAATTACAATGCTAGTGCAAATTCAGATGACGGTTCTTGTATATCTGTTGCGATGGGTTGTACTGATTGCTCTGCGATCAACTATAACTCTCTAGCCAACACAGATGATGGTTCATGTATGGCTGCTGTTTCTGGTTGTACAGATTCAACGGCATTCAACTATGACTCTTCGGCAAACGTAGATAATGGTGGATGTGTCGCTGTGAACCTAGGTTGTACGAACTCAATTTTTGACAACTACAATCCTTATGCAAATACGGACGATGGATCATGTGTTGATACCTGCTTAGGTGATTTCACTTTAGATGGTCAAATCAATACTCAAGACCTTCTTATCTTCCTTGGAATATTTGGTACTTCATGTAACTAAGAGCTAAGAATAAATATTTTTAAAGGGGCTTTCAACTGGAAGCCCCTTTTTTATGCTTTCGAAAATGGGTATTAATAACGTCGATTTATCTAATGAATGGGATTCATGCAAGGGCAATAAATTGACTTTTGACCAGCAAGTTTAAAATAGAAAGGAAGTATATTTGTAGTAGTTAACCACACACACAACTAAGATGAAAACTTTAACATTACTTGGCGCTGTTCTTGTGACAATGGCCTGTACGGCTCAGGCAGACGTGCGAATCACTTTGATCGACCCAACAACGAATGAAGTCCAACTGACCAACCTTGGTGATGCCAATTTGGACGTAGGCCCATATTCAATGTGCAATTTCCCGTCCTACGATGTAATTGCGACTTTGACTGCACTGGACACCGATATAGATCCTGGTTCAAGTCTGTCTTTTATATGGCCGGCTCTTCTAGGTTCTGATGGCGAGAGTGGACTGTACTCGTCGTCAAGTTTCGGCAGCTCGGCTGCTATGGTTGACTATGTCGAATGGGGAAATGCTGGACATTTTCGAGAAGGTGTCGCTATAGGAGCCAATGTTTGGTTTGCCGGAGAATTTATCTCAGGAACAGCTGCCATGGCATTTATTGGTGGAGCTGGAGACTATGGAAGTGCTTTTTGGGCAATTGCTCAAAGTAATGTCCGCATTGCACATGTTGATTTAAACACGAACACTGCTCAACTCAAGAACTTTGGTACCGTTGAACAAGATATCTCTGGATGGTTTCTTTGCAATTTCCCGAGTTACCTCGAGGTTCAGCTGGTAAGTAACTCAATTGGAGATTTTGATCTATCGCCAGGAGAGTCAGTGCTAGTTGAATGGAGCTCATTAAATGGTTTTGACGGCGAAGTGGCTTTGTACAACATAAATGTTTTCTCGAGCTCTGCGGCCATAGAAGACTATGTTCAATGGGGATCGGCATCACATCAACGTGAACCTGTTGCAGTAGCGGCAGGAGTATGGAACTCTGGGGAATTTATCGATGGAGGTTCTCCATTTTCGTTTACTGGCGGTGGATCTGATGTTGGCGTTTCATTTTGGAATTATAGTATTCTTGGTTGTACGTATACCGACGCCACAAATTATGATTCGACTGCGACAGAAGACGATGGTACTTGTGCTTTTACAGTAGCTCCAGGGTGCGTGGGTGATTTAAATGATGATTTGGTAGTGGATACCAGCGATCTGCTCATATTCTTAGGAGTCTTTGGAACTGTTTGTCCATAGATTTGGTAGGACACTGAATTGATTATCTTTGTAAAGAATGATTCAGAAGTTAGCAGAAGCAAAGCTACCAACCGTTCACGGAACGTTTGATATGGTAGCTTACGATAGTGGTTTCGAGGGATTTCCTCATTTGGCACTGGTCAATTGTATAGTACCAACCGATGACATGGTCGATGTGAGAATTCACTCCGAATGTATGACAGGTGATGTATTCGGTTCAGTGCGATGTGACTGTGGTGAACAATTGAATACATCAATGTCTCATTTCGGTGGCAAAGGAGGTGTGCTTATATATCTCCGACAGGAAGGAAGGGGCATTGGCTTAGTTAACAAAATGAAAGCCTATAATCTTCAAGACGAAGGAATGGATACCATCAAAGCCAACCTTGCGCTTGGGTTCCATAGTGATTCCAGAGATTACTCAATGGCCATTGATATTTTAATGGACTTGGGTATTTCGAAGATCAACTTGTTCACCAACAATCCGGAAAAAGTTGATGTATTTTCCAAAAGTGAGATCCAAGTCATTGAGCGTGTTCCAATTGAAATTGAGGCGCGCGAAGAAAATGCGAGTTACTTGCGAACGAAGATGAATAGCATGGGGCACTTGATCAAGGGACTTAATCTTTGAACTTTGATTGACCTCAAGCTTGTTCCGCAAGAGTCAATACTCTTTCAATGTGTTGGAGGCAGCCATGCTTACGGATTAAATTCTGCCGAGTCGGATATTGACCATCGTGGAGTCTTCATCGCCGATAAAAACGATTTTCTGCGTGGTGCTTTTACGGAGGATGAGTCGAATGAAACGAATGACAACGTTTTGTTTGAAGTAGGCAAGTTCATTCGGTTATTGGCAAAAAGCAATCCCAGTGTCGTTGAGTTTATAGCTATTCCCGATGACTGCGTCCAAGTCGGAAAAGAGTGGATTCACTCGATCGATCATTCTAAAGTCTTATCCAAACAATGCAAAGATTCATTTGCTGGTTACGCACTTTCACAAATTAGAAAGGCACGAAAGATCAAAGGCATGATTCATGTCCCAGAAAGTGATGATCGCAAATCGGCCTTGGACTTTTTACACGTATTGGGGACGGAGCAATTGATCAAGTTTGATGAATGGCAAACTCAGCAGTCAAAGGCTCTTGGATTTCGACAGTTGGATCGATTTATTCAAATTGTAGAAGTTCACGATGACAAGCCGATGATAGATGTTTCTGGTGAGTTGATTCTAGGAGAAAATAAAGGAGCCAAAGTTTTGGGCTGGGCAAGTCTGAGTGAATCGGAGTGGAAGTCCTACCAAAAGACGTATAAGACCTATTGGACTTGGAAAAAGCTTCAGAAGGATGGACAGGAGCTACACCATGACTACAATGCAAAGAACGTCATGCACGCTTTTCGATTGGTGCTCATGGGTATTGAATTAGCTAGGACGGGAAAATTAGTCGTGCGTCGTGAAGCGGATCGTGCGTTCTTACTTGAAGTCAGGCAATACCAGCATGCCTACGAGGATTTGGTTATTAAACTTGAAAGCTCCCTAGTAGAAATGAATGAGGCTTTTGCCCAATCCAGTCTTCCCGCTATTCCGGATATAAATTACTTGAATGATTTTCTCTGCGCTACGCGCAAATTTGCTTACTCGCTGGAATGATCAATAGCGAGATGGGCATGTTCTAAAATTGTCCCGTCGGCGTTTTGAATCGAGAATACATAGGAGCCATTCGTCAATTGATTGGTGGGTACTAAGTAAGACGATGAGCCACTCACAGTTCGAAGTACCTCAGTAATTATTCGGCGACCAGAGTTGTCATAGATTGAATAATTCAAGTTTACATTTCCAATCGAAGAATTTATATTGACCCTAAAACTATCATCACTTGGATTCGGAAAAATCTTACCCACGACCAATTTCCCAATTGGATCAATAGCCCTAGTTTCTGAATAGAAAAAGTGGCCATTCGTGTCGAATTGTTTGAGTCTATAATACTCAACGAAATTGCTTTTATGAAGATCTTTGAAAGTGTAATCTTGCGTTTGTTGTGAATATCCAGACGCCAATTCATATCCTATCGAATTCCAATTGAGCATGTCCTGCGATCGTTCAATCTCATAGTAGGCTGCATTCACTTCCGAAGCTGTTGTCCATTGCAGGAGATTGTAATCATCAAAAGGAAGTCCCTCGAATGAGAGGAACTCAACAGGCAACAGAATCTGACAATTAAGAACAACACCTGTCAGATCCCAATCCATGGTAAAAGATGTGTTGTCAGCTGTCCAATTATCGATTAGCATGATATAAAACAAGTCGACTTCTGCTGCTGTTATAGTAATGGCCTCGACCCATGCATCGCCACCAGCACCTTCACTGACGTCTCCTTCGGCTGTGTTTATTTGCAAACCTGTGGATGCGTATAAGCTAGACCAAGAACACCTCAATGGAGCTTGTTGAGGAGGACAAGAAACTTCCTCATAAGGTCCCCAAATTGCAAAGTCGTAGTCGATTCCATTGGAAGGAATGAGGGTGAATTCAATCGTTCCAGTCGTTGTTGGTGAAAAAATGAACCACGAAGCTTGGTTTTCAAAAGCCAAACATCCCGCGTTGGTGGCATTCAATTCATTTACCATGCCTGATCCATCGCTATTTCCATCGAAGGTTTGGTCATCACAAATAGTAAGTGCACCTAAACAATCTTGGGAAGGGTAAGTCACATCGCACACACCTGAGCCTATTTCCAAATAAACCAAGTTGGAGCTACCTGCGCTCAGCGTGCCTGAACCTACGATTGCGCCACCACTGGTAGTAATGGTCCAGTTGGCACCATTCCAACCGTCACCAAAAGAATCTAGTAATAGCAGGTTGTAACATCCATCTGCTAGGCAGAGAGCTACAGTGGTTGGCGCACCGCCATTGATTATTTGAGTGCCGCCGTCATACGAAAAAGACCAAGATATTTCGGAGTCATAAGTACCTCCGCCTACATTCAACTCATACACTGTATCGTTGCACGGAACTGGCTCGTTGAAGCATTCGACGGTTGATCCGAAAGACAAGCCATCACCACTATCCGCAGTATCTAGCGAACCAGAGGCCACATCGACACCGCCTGAATCAACTACATTGTATACGGCTCCATTCCATCCATCACCGAATGAATCGAACATGTTGACCGTGTAGCATCCATAGTCTAAACATAGGGTTACCGAAGCAGGAGCTCCGCCAGATGAAAGGATTGCTCCTCCCGCATTCGCAATGTTCCAAGTAATCTCACTGTCCCATCCACCACCACCGAAGGTAAAGGTGAAATTGTTGCACTGTCCGATAGATCCGAGCGTCAACAGCAACAAAAACGATATGGTGACCAGCAATTTCATTCAGTGTTGGTTCCGTTTTCTTGTTGTTCCAGAATCAATTCTGACTTGCGGAGATCATATGATACAGCACGAAAACTCTCTTGAAGCTCCGGGAACTTTGATAGACTAAAGAATGTCTTGACAAGACCAACGCGTGGCTCATGTTGTAAGAATATAAGAATTTCCGCTGGACTTGTTGATTCGATTTCTATTGAACCATTTGCCGAGAGGCTTTCTTCTTCAAAAATTATATTATTGGATTGTTCTGAAAACTTTACCTCGTTCAAATGAGTTTGAGGCAAGAGCATAATTTCAGCTTTGAACTGCGCATTTATTAGGCATGCAGAGCAAATTAAAATGATTAAACAAGATATCTTTACTGTAGCGGAAAGCATTTCGATAATACGTTGTTTTAATTGGGCAAGACTAATTTACGAAAATTAGTCCGATAAAGAAAATATGAGGAGGAGTTTAAGTCTTGATAATGATGACTAGTAGCTACGTTTTTGAATATTTTTTCTGTGCAAAGAGAATGCTGCTGGTCGTTGCTGATTTGAATGGTGTAAAGTCCTGGTGTAATCGAGGAGTTATCAAAAGCAAACAAGTTCACTCCGGCCTCCAGAGGGAGCATGAAATCCATCACTTTACGTGCTAAGTTCGTAAGCCAAAACTACCTTAGGATTGTTTCTTAGGCCTTTACTGAGACATTAATATTGGTTCTGGTTGGATTCGGATAAAACGATAGCAATTCAACTGCGGTATTGTATTCGAGTGCAATAATTTCAGAGTAGCTGAATTCGCCGTTGTTGTCAAGCTGCTTTGCGATAGTGAGATGTGCCAAAAGGACGATTTGGATCATTGATAAGGTATTCGGTTTCGACGTATACACGCCCCATTCCTGGAATGATCGAAATAACTTCCTAATCATCCAGATCCCTGCTCCGTTCAACTTCAAAATGTGAGTTATTGACTTCAGCTGGAGTAGCCCATTTTAATTCATTTTTAGAGGGGCGTGCTTCCCCGGTGAAATATAATAAGTCCACAGGAAGTTGAATCGAACAGTTGAGGATAAGTAATTTTCCGCTCCACAGACACTGAATGTGGTGTATTGATCACTTCCTTCGAATGAGTGCCACACACTTGGTGCTTCTATAGCTACTCCTCAATCAAAAGTTTCAGCATAATCAAAATCTGCTAGGCTGGTGTATCCTGGAATTGCATCGCCACAATCGATAGCAATGGCATCACTGCATGCATCATTTGTCGGGGATACACTTGTTTCAGGACCTGTCGCAGACGAATTCCATGTTACGGATATTGTTCTACAATCATTGTTCGAATCACAATAATATTCATTTATAAGAATCAAAACAACTCCGTCGAAATCTGCAGTCCAGACAATTTTTGATTGCCATCCGCATTGGTCATCGTTGTAGTCGATTAAATTACCATCTGTATCATACAAGGTAAGAATGTTACCCAGCTAGTGCCACAAGATATGAAAGTGTATGATGATCCAGTTTCGACGGTTACCGTCATATGGTCTCCTCCCTAGGCGCAATTCTCTGTTTGGGTATCAACTTTTGTGCTCGGCGTTAAGGCAATGTAGAAATCGTTGTCGTTTGGACATTGTCCAAATACAGCTGAACTCATAAAAAGCAATACTAAAACGAGATATAAGCGAGCCTGTCTCACTTAATTTTAGTGTTGTCACTCAAAATAATTCGCGCCTGCTTAAGCTGACTAAAATGATCGAATTCGGCTTTAGTGTATATTAGATAATCGGGGGTGATTGCTGCACGGTATTCTGCAGGTTTTTCGGAAATGTAGATTTCCTTCTGAATTTCTGCCTTGTATAAATCATCGCATGGTCCTTTGGCCAAAGCATATCTGTATCCGCTTACCTTTAAATCGTCGATAAGGGATGGAATATCAATTGCGCTGTCAATGATTGTGATGTTTTGTTTCACATTGTTGATCATGCAGGAGCTGCCTTCTGGCAAACTGGTTCGCAGGAAGTCAACAGCTGGTTTTAAATCAACATTGGAAACTGTAACAAGAGACCTAAGTAAATAAGTCTGTTGGTTTGCATCTTGAGCATTGATTGTCCAAGACGACAATAGTAAGAGTAGAATAGTTATAGTTCGCATGTGTGTCATTTATGCGCTTTTATTACGCAAGCTGACACAAAAATGTTTCGGAAAGGGGAAATAAAGCAATTCGGAAAATTCTTAAACAGATTTTTCAGGTTTCCTACAT
Organism: Gammaproteobacteria bacterium; assembly: GCA_047615865.1. Lineage (GTDB taxonomy): Bacteria > Bacteroidota > Bacteroidia > Flavobacteriales_D > Sanyastnellaceae > JADFAK01. The sequence continues at coordinate 34,228 of JBLHIB010000002.1, read as the reverse complement.
GTGCGGAAAAGTCTTGTCTTACATTGAAATGGCATGCATGAGCTCCATGCATACGATCGCGCCTATTGTTCCAATGGCATATCCTAGAACAGCTAACAAAACTCCAACAGGAGCGAGGGCCGGACTAAATGCTGAGGCAACAATTGGCGCAGAAGCTGCACCTCCAACATTGGCTTGGCTGCCAACAGCCACAAAGAAGAATGGCGCCTTGATGACTTTGGCGACAATGAGGAGAGTTACGATGTGGACAAACATCCAAATGAAGCCAATGTAGATGACCCATTGTATGTCTTGCCATTTGTTAATTACCTCTTCGAAGTCAATATGCAGTCCAATTGATGCTACCAAAATATAAAGAAAGACGCTACCTAGTTTTGATGCACCAGCACCTTCATACTTTCTGAGCTTCGTAAATGACAGTCCAACACCAAGAATAGTAGCAAGGAGGACCAACCAAAAGAATTGTTTGCCCAAAGAACTTAGGTAGACAATGGCAGAATCAGGATTTGCCAGTCGCACGCCTTCAATGTAGTCACCAAATAGCGGGGCTAGTAAATCGGCAGCAAAATGACCAATGGCCACACAACCGAAAGCGATCGTGAGCATAATGATTAAATCATTGAACGACGGCACTCGAGCTATACCAGCTTGGTAATTTTCAACTTTAGATGTGAGTTCGTCGATCGCTGTAGAATCGGCTTTCAATATTTTGTCTAGCTTTTTACTCATGCCGGCTCCTACTAGAAGGAAGGCCATCCAAATATTGGCTACGAATACGTCGACCAAAAGCATGATTGAAAACTGTGTCTCCGTTGTTTCGGATATTTCCTTCAAAGCAGTTTGATTGGCACCACCACCAATCCAACTTCCTGAGATAGTTGAGAGTCCACGCCAAAAAGCATCTACCGCATCACCGCCGAGCACATCGGGATGAATGAAACTGATGATCCAAAGAGCCGTGGGGCCTCCAATTACAATTCCGATTGTTGCTGTGAAGAACATAATGAGCGCTTTGGGACCTAGATTTAGAATCCCTTTCATGTCAACACTGAGGCACAATAGAACCAAACTGGCAGGCAGTAAATAACGGGAAGCCACAAAGTAGAGTTTGCTTTCATGCCCATTTACAATTCCAAAAGTATTCAGCAATGCCGGCAAGAAATAGCACAGGAGTAAGGCAGGAACATATTTGTAGAATTTTTGAAAAGCTGGTTTTTTACTTGAAGAGGTAATAAATACAAGGGCCAGAATTGACAGCAACATTCCTAATACTACTGCGTCATTGGTAATTAATGCTGTGTTTTCCATGGTCTTGGGGCTTGGCTTTTTGCTCGAACTGCTAAACAAGTAAAATTTATTTACATTTGACTTGAACCTACTCCAAATCATTTAATAACCAATACCACCTGCTCATGAAATTTCTGAAAGTTTTACTCGCAATCGGTGCTATTCTTGTTGCGGTCTTCGTCATTGTGGGGCTAACAGCTGATGGTTCGTACGAAGTTGAAAGGTCTGTTGTAATCGATGGATGTTACGGTGATGTATATGATCAGACTACGAATTGGGAAAAATGGAATGTATGGAGCCCATGGAACGAAAAAGCGAGTGATATTGTGTACACGTACAGCGGTGAATTGGGAACTGTAGGAAGCAGTTACACATGGGAGAGCGCCAGCGATGATGTAGGAGCAGGTATGATGACCTGCACAGGGCTATCGGAAACGAAGATGGAATACCATCTGAATTTTACTAGACCTTTTGAATCTGAATCAGATGGATATGTCACTTTAGACAAAGTAGATGAAGGAGTCAAAGTTTCTTGGGGATTCTTTGGAGAGTTTAAATTTCCAATGACTTTTATGCCTTTGATTATGCCTATGGATGAGGCTGTAGGTCCCGACTTTCAAATAGGCCTTGAAAATTTGAAAGGAATTGTTGAGGCCATGCCAAAATCTGATTTCTCACCAGAGATTGTCCAGAACGGGAATCTTTACTATTTAGGTAAAGCGGCACATTTGAAGGTGGATGATATTTCTCCAGAGATTTATGCAGCGAATTATGCCGAGATTATGCTGCACATGCTTACGAACGATGTTCAAATGGACACGACTTCTATGCCTTTTGCGATTTACCATATGTTTGACGAAACGACTTATGAAGCAGATATGGAATTTGCAATACCTGTCGTTGGGGAGCAAGAAGCACCTGAAGGCTTGAGTGATGGAATACTAGTTGCCGGAGATTATCTATTGGGCAAGCACTTGGGCTCTTATGATACGTCCAATGAAACGTGGGAGGCAATGGATACATTTATTGCTTGCGAGCAACTCCAAGTAATTGGCGCGCCTTACGAGATGTATATCGCTGGTCCTAGGAATGAGCCAGACACATCCAAGTGGGTAACCCATGTTTACTATCCGATTGCGAGCGCTCAATAAAAGACAAATGCCAAAGTATTAAAAAAATGAAAGCCTTGCTCTCCGTAAGGATTGCAAGGCTTTCTTGTTGACCAAAGTTAATTGGTCTCCACCCTATATCATCTGACTATTATCTTTTTCTCGAGGGCTCTGTCATTAAGCCAATACTTGATAAAGTACATTCCTGCTGACAGTTTGTTTTCAAATGTGTAAGTTGTTTTCAAGTAGCCGCTTGAATCAGTTGGAATCGCAATTGTATCAACCAATTGACCAGAGGCATTAAATAGTTCAAGCACTATTACGTCAACTCCCTGTCCAGGGTTACTTATTTCTATGGATATTTTTTCTCCGTTGTTCGGGTTCGGGAATATCTGCAAATTGGTTCCTTCGTTATTGCCTTCTTCAACAAATGTTCCAAAGTCTATAGAGACCGTACAAACGCTTCCCCATTCGCTCCAGTTGTCTCCAATTTGAGTTCTAACAGCAACATTATATTCAGTCAAATCGGACATCATCATATCAGATATGAGCGAGATGCTATTCATATAAGTCGTGAAAGTATTTTCGAAATCATTGGCGCTAAACTTCCATTCATAGGCATAGGCACCTGCAATTGGATCGCACATGATTATTGTCCCGGGAGTGGCACCTTCCATTCCGCAATCACTCGAGACGAGCTGCGTGATTGGAATATCTTCCGCCATGGTTATTTGGCATACTTCACCGTAAGTAGACCATGTCCCATCAACTAAGGTTTTGAGGGATACATTGATTGTTATGCCATAAACGATAGAAGAAACTTCCGAAAGATAAAATGTAGTGTTATTGCCCAGTGATATTTCTTCCTGCCACATTCCTATTGAAGAATTTTCAAATTTCCATTGGTACATTTCTGCGTTTTCAATTGGGTCGCAGGAGATATAATTGTCCAAAGTCAATCCCATTGATCCGCAGTAATCGGCAGAAAGCATCGTCGTTGGCGCAGCCGTCTCGCAGTCGTGCACGATGTTCATCGTTTCCGATACTACGCATCCATTGCCATCTGTGATTGTGACAGAATAGTTTCCAGCTGACAACTCATCGTTTTGTTGGAAGATGGATCCGTTGGTCCAGAAGATTTGATAATCTGGAGTTCCACCCATAATATTAACGATTGCTGAGGCGTCATTGCCTTCGCAGGTTTCATTTGCCAGAAGATCAAGAGAGATGACAAGTTCAGATGGTTCGACTACACTTATGGAAGCTGATTTTTCACAACCGTAAATATCAGATACTCCTAGCGCATAGTTTCCTTGCGTGAGTCCGACAAGATTTGGTTCAGCGCTGTTGTTATTCCAATGGTATTCATAAGGTGTTGTTCCGCCATTGATGGTTGACGAGATCGCACCATCATCTATTCCGTGGCATGAAATGTCTGTTTTAAACAAAACGACAGAAATAGCGTCTGGTTGGTCTATGGTAATAGAAGCCTCACCTGGACAGCCTTCTGTATCTTGTACATTGACGGTATAAGTTCCTGGAGTAAGATTGGTTATCTCATCCTCCGTAGATCCTTGGTTCCAGTCGTAAGTATAGGATCCTGAGCCCCCATTTGCGCTAGCCAATATTGAGCCATTGGACGCATTATTACACGTGATTTCATCAACGGTTAACTGGATACTCAAAGCATCACTGGAGGTGATTTCAAAGGACTCTGATATTGCGCATTCATTGGCATCCGTGATTGTCACAGAATAATTCCCTGGCTCGAGTTGGTCAATAGCCATTCCCGAATCCCCCGAGCTCCATGCTATCGTAAGAGCTCCGGTTCCCCCAATTGGGTCTATATTGGCCGAGCCTAAGCTCCCGCCGCAGGCAATGTCGAAGTCAAACAATTGCACTTCAATTTCTTCTGGAGATTCAATAGCTATTGCGCTGTTTCTTGTGCAGCCATTGCTATCAGTTACTACAATACTATAATTGGCTGCAGGTAGTCCTTCAATTTCATTTATACTGAGGCCATTGCTCCAAGCATATGTGAATCCACCTGCACCGCCAGAGGCATTGGCCAATACGCTGCCATCTCCAAAACCGGGGCAAGATGTAGGTTCGCTTGATACAGTCAATTGGATATCTAAAGGGTTGTCTAGTGAAGCTGATGCAGTTTTTGTGCAACCATTGGCATCCGTGACGACGACGGAGTAAGCGCCTCCAGCAAGGTCATTGGCATTTGAATCATTGTCACCGTTATTCCAGACATATGAATATCCGCCGCTGCCATCTGAAGCATTTGCTTGAATACTGCCATCTTCACTTCCAAAACAAAGAGGGTCTTCGACAATCAACGACAAGTTCATGTCGTTAGGATTGGACATGAATAGGCTGGCTTGGCTTATACATCCGTTGTCGTCTATTACCATAACAGAATAATTTCCTGTTGAAAGACCATTGGCTGTCTGAGAAGAACCTCCACTGCTCCAATTGTAGTCGTAAGGACCTGATCCTGTTACATTGGCAGTGATCGAACCATCATTTCCATCATGGCATGAGATGCTTGATGAAGACATGGCTACCGATGGTCCAGAAGCTACTGTAACGCTTGAGGTAAAGGTGTCTGATCCTCCGTCGTTGGTTACGACGAGCGTGACATCATAAGTTCCAGCACTGTTATATGTAATATTTTGAGGTGATGCATTGCTCGAAGAAGCTGGGATTCCAGCCTCGAAAGTCCAAGCCCATGTAGTTGGGCCATTTGCGCTAGCGTCATAAAAATCCAATTGGCCGCCAGAGCATGCGGTATCTGACGATGAGTTGAAATTTGCCGAAGGAGGATCATTTGAAATAACCTCATCTACACAAAAGCTGTGGGTTACCTCAGGACCGAAATTACCTGTTCCTTCTGCTACGAGGTCGCCCGCGCCGTCATACAAAGCGTAGGAACCAGTTAGGAAACTCATTCCGTCGCCATAACTGTCAAACATCGTGAGTTCATAGCAGCCTCCGCTGACACAAATTGATTCATTGTATATGGTTCCTTGTGCATTGTTGATATATGGACCGCCAGTCGAGACAACAGCTCCCTCTTCGTCGTGAACCATCCAAGTGGTCTCAGTTCCAAAATAGTCGATGTTGATTTCTAACTGGAGCGCTTCTCCGCTTGAAATCTCAAATGTCTTGTCAATTGAATTATTTCCTGAGTTCTCATCATTCACACCATTTGGTGAAGCGCAAGTGATGCTGATATTGCGAATGCCTGTTGCGCCCGAAATGGTGGGAAGGTTTACATTTTCAGACAGACCTTGTCCCAAACTACCAGTCCAGCTATAACTTTGAGAAGGCCCGTTGTCAATTTGGTATGTTACATCTACAGATGTGAGCGTTTCACTTCCATAATTTGTAAGAATGATTTCTGGTTCGAAAGCAGAACTACAAATTGATAGTCCCGGAAACTCTATGGATGCGATTCCAGCGTCGTAATCCGTTACAGGAATACAGCCAAATGAATCTATAATCGTTTGACGGTCGCTCAATAGGGTCGCACGCATTCTCGATTTTTGTCCATCGGTGAACATGTTACGACATGTCTCTGAAGTATAATCCATGTAGTTTTCTACCTGCTGGATGCCGCATGCAGGCGCAGAGCAAACAGAAGATAGCGGAGTGGCAGGTGTATCACAAACTCGATCACCTTGAGAGTCACAGTTGCTTTCGCCATCACAATCATTGGTATCATGAAAAGTATGGTATAGACCGAGGAAGTGGCCTACTTCATGGGTAAGTGTTCGGCCCATATCCGTATTGGATTTCAGATTTCCGACTGTACCAAATGCGTTGTACAAAACACAAATCCCATCCAAGGGGTTGTTGAATGGGAAATAAGCAAAACCTTGGATGCCGCCACCAGCATCATTATTTTCAATTTCATTGACTACCCAAATATTCATGTACTCTTCTCGAGGCCATGTTGAAAGTCCTTTGACCGTTGCTTCATTTGCACCGACGCCACCAGAGGCTTCAATTCCCATGTCGGCATAATTTGCAACCGTAGATCCATCGACTCGGACGATACCGGTAGATGGGTTTCCATAAGGGTCACGGGAAGCGAGGCAAAACTCTAGCCCCACATCAACGCCTTCTCCGTCGCCATTACTTCCAGCTATTTTCCGAAAGTCCTCATTGAGAGCGGCTATAGCGCTAAGTATCTGCTCATCGGTGATATTACTGGACTGACCGATGCCTTCTCCTTCGTGTATAATGTGGACCACTGTAGGCACTGTATATATTTCTTCGCTCGCTCGAAACTCGTTGTCATGAGACATTTCTGAGAGCCGCTGATTCAGATAGAACATACTTCTAGAGAATACTTGATCATTCTGAATCAGATCTTGGTAAATTGTTTCAGAGGCGCAAGGGCTTTCGCTCTGTGCATAGCTTTGCACGCTAATTAGTGCAAGTAGGAAGGCGAAAAGTGAAACGTTCTTAAAATTCATAATAGTGGCAGCAGTTAAAAGCCTGCTTGACACCTGCTTACCTGAATTTTAAGGGAATGGTTACAAATGGGACTATAAAAGTCTGGTCGGCCGAATCTGACAATTACAGATTTGAGTGCTATTTGCCACAGCAGCGTTTGTGCTTTTTGCCAGAGCCACAAGGACATGAGTCGTTTCTGCCAGGCTTGAATTTAGAGGAATTGGTTGTTGTCTTCAGATTTTGTTTGAACATCCTGCTCATTGCCTCATGAAGTTCAGGATGTTTTTTTGCCATTCGATTGGCATCCTCAAAGAAATACTCTGAAGTAACGGCAAAGAATTCTTCTGGACCTGTTAGAGCGTAGGTATTGATATCCGAATTTCCTTTTTGGATTTCAATCATTTTTTTACGGATCAATTCGACCCATTGAATGGAGTAGGGATGCACCAATAAATATTCAGGGATCCCGTCAATGGCGCCATCAAACTTATCGATAAGATGGGAAAACTCATGAATTCCGACGTTTCGCGCGTCTTTTTCACCTAAAAAGCCTGCTCGCAGATCAGGTTTTGATAGAATCATACTACCGTTCATGTAGCCTGTGCCAACCATACCCAATGTATTGCTGCTTTCGTCTATCTGATGGTCAGAAGAAAATCTGTTGGCATAAAGCAGGACTTCGTCCAAATTGGGATATCCCCAATTGTCAAACCCAAAAAGAGGAATTACGGCACTGGCACCGATAAGGACTTTGTCTATATCCTCAACCTTGCATTTTACGCCGGTAATAGTTGTGTCATTGAGAAATCGAAGGAGGTCAGACTCAAATTGAAGGCGCTGTGGCTTAGTGAGTTTGTTGTAAAAAGATACTCTTTCAATGAGGATATTGCGCCAAGAAGGGAGGAAATGTAATTCTGTTTTAGTTTGGGATCTCTTGCGGTAATAGTAAAATTGATACAGCACGAAGCCGATTACTATTACCGCAAAGAGTGTCCCAACCATCTTAAATTAGTCGACAGCTTCGACCGAAATTAGTTCAATATCAAATAGAAGAACTGAATGAGGTGGGATTGCTCCAGGAGGCCGCTCACCATAAGCCAGTTCACTAGGAATGAAAAACTTCATTTTAGCTCCTTCTTTCATCAATTGAAGACCTTCAGTCCATCCAGTGATCAATTGGTTAGCTGCACGTGTCATTGGAACTCCTTTTTCAACAGAGCTGTCAAATACAGTGCCGTCAATCAAAGTTCCAGTGTAATGAACAGTTACAATGTCATTGGCATCCGGCGTCGCGCCAGTTCCTTCTTGAACGACCTCATATTGCAGACCACTGGCTGTTGTATTGATACCAGGCTTCTTACCGTTTTCAGCAAGATATTCCACACCTTCACCTTTGGCTTTTAGTTGCTCTGTAGCAGCCATTTCAGTCATGGTCTTTCTTAAAAATGCATCCACATCAGTAAGTTCCCATTCGTTGGTTCCAGCAATTTGCTTGTCCAATCCGTCGATGATCGCATCAACATTCACATCCGTAAGTGGCTGTTGATTGATGCTCTCTCCCATGCTTACGCCTATTGCGTAGCTCAGCGAGTCCATTTGGTTTTCAAGAACAGTTTCACTGCTTTTCTGAGCGCTTGAACATGAAACTGATAACACGGCTACCGCAAGCCATCCGGTGTACTTTAATTTATTTGTCATAATTCTATTTCATCTCGGGTAAAGACCCATTCATTAGTTTCTGATAATTTATCGTTGTAAGAGTACTTCTTCAAATTGAAGTTCTTGAGCTCTTCAGGATTCGATATTCTATTTTCGATCAAGTAGCGAGTCATGTAACCACGTCCTAGCTTTGCATAGGTCATTGCAGGTTTGTACTCTCCATTTTTCAATTCACGGAAGTGGAAATTGATTATTCTTCCTTTAAATTCATTTTTATTGATCGCTGCAAAATACTCATTCGAGGCAAGATTTAAAATCATGCCATCACCGAGGTCTTTTTTTAGTAGATCAGAAATCTGTGACCCCCAAAACTTGTATAAGTTCGTCTTTGCTTCTGTGACTTTGAATCTCAGTCCCATTTCAAGCCGGTAGGGCTGGATGAGATCAAGTGGTCGCAACAAACCGTATAGGCCTGACAAGAGGCGAACTTTGTCTTGGCAAAATGCGAGATCGCTTTCACTAAAACCATCGGCCGCCAATCCTCTGGACACATCCCCACGAAAAGCAAGAATTGCTTGTTTGGCATTTTGAGGCGTAAAAGGAGTTTCCCAATTCTCGAAGCGCTGTCTGTTGAGTTCAGCTAAATTCGGATTGATCTTCATGAGCTTCGCAATTTGCGTAGAACTCAGTTTTTTCAATTTTGGAATGAGATATTCCGATTGCTCAATTAACCTCGGCTGTGTATAAACCTTGGTTTGTTCTTGAGCAGTGAAGTCCAACGTTTTTGCAGGGGACAGTAACGCAATCATTTTCTGGTAATTCTATCTTTTAAGGAATTGCCACCGCCAGAGTCTGAAGTATTAGACCTGTCTGAACTATCTGATCTATCCGGACGATCTGATCTCTCTGGTCGTTCTGATCTGGAGTTGTCTAGCTTTTGGGAAGGTAGTTGCGGAGCTCTTCCTCTGCCGCCGGGACGTGGATTCGGTCTGTATATTGTGCGATCATCTTCAGGTTCCGGATCTGCGACGTACTTATCAGCATCTTCAGGGATTTCACCCGTTTTGTTCAGCTTAATTCCGCGTGTGGTAATAAGTATATCTCCTGTCTTGTACAACATGCCCACAGCTTTTTTGTAGGTCTTCTTGCTCATTTTCAAGCGGAGTTTGATTTCGTCCGGATCTGAGTCATCCGTCAAGCGAACGTAACCACCATTTGCATTGAGGTAGTCCATTATAAGGACTTTAGCATCTTCAAGCAATAACTTTCCCTCTCGTTGCGGGGAGATGAACAAGGTGTCACCCTCAATCTTTTTGACAAAAGCCCTCAATGTATTTCCAACACGTATGGTTTGGACAATGTCATTCCACATGATCACTCCATAATATTGCTTGTTGACAAGCGCGCGTCTTCCGTCTTTGAAACGATCATATATCATAGCCTGAACTTCTTGTCCTCTTTCAAGCTGAATGTCGCTATTATCACAAAAGTCGCGAATCTTAGTTGATCCATACAGTCTCTTGCGTGCAACGTCATTCTTCAACGTTATTACACAATGGGAACCATGCTTTAGATCACTTACTTGCTCCCGCGTAGGAATCATAAGGTCTCGTTTGGTTCCAATATCGGCATAAGCGCCGGCAGTAGATGTAGATACTATTACAACACTAGCAAATCCGTCCAAGGCAAGCTCGGGCAGTTGCGTAGTGGCCATGATATCGCCATCTTCATCATAATAAAGAAATACCTCAATCTCGGAATCGACAGCAGTTCCCAAAGGAGCATCAATCGCGGGTAAAGGGATAATTCCACCATTGAAATCAAGCAATGGAATGCGGCCGTTCATTACAGCCACTTTTAATTTGCAAATAGTTCCTACTTCTACATCGTTCATCGGTGCAAAGATATCAATTGTAACGATGTTTTTAACTTCCTTTAGATTCTGTAACTTTGTAGGTAGAACCAAGAAGGAATTATGAAGAAACTATATAGAAGTCTGCTGCTAATTGGTGCGTTTGTCACCTATTGTTTTTCTAACGCAAACGGTCAATGTGATGTGGATCAAACTGAAATCCAGTTTATCATGCACACCGATGCTTGGGGGTATGAAAATTATTGGGAAGTGGTTAATAATGGTGACCCGTGTGGTGAAAACACTATCGCTTGGGGTGGGAATGACCTGGATGTTGGCTGCAGTGGCACAGGCGATGCAGGAGCTACAGGGGAAGATATTTATGGAAATAATCTTACTATTATTCCTGATGCTTTCTGCGCAGAAAATGGCCAACTGATTGATTTGCACTTTATTGATAGCTACGGAGATGGTGGTCTTGTGATCGAGGTTTTACAAGATGGAATTCTAACAGGTGTTTATTACGGCACGGAAACTGGAAATGTTTGGATTATTGATGTCGGCAATACAGAGTCCGTAGATTACAATCAACCTTGTCAGGCATTGCCAGTAGAAATTGACAATGGATCATATATGCTGAACAGCACAGGAGCATTCGCCGCTTACAATGAGATAAGTCCAGGCGGAGGAAATTGTGCCGTGTATGGTGTGTGGTGTGAAGGTGCCGTTACCAATTCGGTTTGGGCCTCTTTTATTGCTCCGGAGGAAGGGGCAATTGAAATTTCAACTTGCAATGAAGGAACAACCCCGGATACGCAATTGGCTTTGTATTCAGGAAATGACTGTTCGGAGATGGCAAATTTCACTTTGGTGACTGCAAATGATGATGCCATAGGCGGTTGCATAGGAGCCAATGGCTATTCTGCAACAATGTATGCCTCATGCTTGGTGCCAGGGGATGAATATTTTATCCAAATTGATGGATGGAATGGCAGTGCAGGAGAAATTTTTCTTTCTGTGTCTTCCTACGAAGGGTCAGTGTCTCTTGGAGCCAGTGTAAATGCTGTTAACTGTCCAGTCAACAAAGGCGAAGCAGGAACTGGATCTATTATGCCTTATGTAACAGGGTGGGGAAGTAATTTCACCACAACATGGACAGGGCCAGGTAATTTTGAATCAGACGAGAATTTTATTTATGACTTGAATGGTGGAGAATATACGGCAGTCTTAACCGATGCATGCGGAGGTGAAACTTTGACCGAGACATTTTTCATTGATGAACCCGATTATTTTTACGGTAGTTACGACGTTGTCTCCATAGAATGTCCTCTTTCTGGAGATGGCTCCATAACATTAGATCTTTCAGGTGGAAGTGCACCTTACGAGTATTTCTGGACTGGACCAGAGGATTTTCAAATGAATAGCCAAAATTTGGAAAATCTCAATTTAGGAGTTTATTCTGTCTATGTAGAAGATGAAAACGGCTGTGTTTATGAGCATGATGTCAATGTCCAGTTAAGTGATGAGTTTACTTTCGATCTAGGTGATAATGTCACCATATGCGATGATGAAGATGTTTTGATCTATGGCCCAGCAGGCTATCTCTACACGTGGCAGGATGGAAATGAAAACCAATTTTTTGAGGTAGATGGTGCCCAATTGGGTGCCGGAACATATTCTTACATCTTAACTGCCTACAATGAAGAAGGCTGCACTCATACAGACGCGATTATTGTTACGGTTTGGAATTGCACAGCTGTTGGAGAAATCGACGGAAATAGCCCAACTTTATTTCCTAACCCTTCAAATGGTGCTTTCACAATCGATGGAATGCAAACGTTCTCAAAGGGAAATATTGAAGTGGTCGATATTGCCGGAAAAACAATTTTCTCTTCTCAATTGTCCAACAATGTAGGTGGACGAGCGGAATTCGAAATTCAAGCTGAAAGTGGACTCTATTTGGTTCGTGTTAAATTGGATGAGACCTTGTTCTCATATTCAATGGTGATCGAATAAGTATTAGAATTTTGTAGGACTAGTCTTACAATGCATAACTAGAAGGTTACACTCCTTTTCAACGCCACAGGCCTTGATTGGAAATGTAACCTTCTTCATTTCACGGCGTAATATGTGGCGCAACCTATTACTAATTGGATGTTCTCCGACAGTGGAGACCTACAACCATTATGATAAGCACCACGAAAACAATAACTCTATTCGCTCTCTGCATTGTGACTTTGACCTCATGGGCGCAAGAAGCTGACTTCTCGTTGGTTTCCGTCAATTCTGCGTTCGAGTCGGCCAATGCTGTTGCCATGGATCACAGCACTTCTGCTATCTACGTCGGAGGTACCTTATCGGAAGGTATGGACGCCGAAGATTTTCTTGGAAATGAAAGCGCTGGAAGCGGCATAGGCACTATCAATTTACAGGGTCAAGGGTCCGAAGATTGTTACCTAGCAAAGCTCTCCTACTCTGGAGATATTCTCTGGTTTATGACTTTTGGTTCAGATGAAAAAGAGGAACTATTCGATGTTGAAATCGGCCCTGATTTCAATGTGTACATAACCGGAGCTTTTCAAAAAGATTTCACTATCCCTAGTGCCGATGGCTCCCTCTCTCAGGACGTATCCCAAATTTATCAGACCCCAGATTATGACATGTTTACTGCCTCATTTACACCCGACGGAGTTTTTCGTTGGATTAAAATTGATGGTGGTAAAGGCAATGATAAAGGATTGTCGTTAGACGTTAGCGAAGATGGAATAGCCATACTCGGTGTGTATGAAAGTTGTGCCAATAGTTTCGTGCTAGGTGGAGCAACCAATGGATATACATCAGAATCGTCAGATTTTGCAGTAATAAAAAGAGACTTTTCGGGCGCACAGTTGTGGACTGCCACAGCCGGCTCTTCCAGCGATGACTTCGATTTTGATCAAACTTTTCAGGAGTCTCGTATTGGAATAGCTTGTGATGGTGGTGACGTCTATATCGTCGCGAAGTGGGGTGGTGCCGAATGCATGTTCTACAATAATTCAGGATCAAACCAATCTGCCTGGAATTTGATTTCCAATGATGGCGAACCAGATATTTTCGTAGCCAAAATCAACTCAACTGGAGAATTTGATTGGACTCAAGCAATTTATAGTGATTATTCTGGTCAGTCAAGATCTTGTTCCATAGACGTGGACTGCAATGCAGTATACATAGGTGGTATTATGGCTGCTGATGCATTCAATTGGCTGTGGTTACCTTCTGGTTATATTGCAAACTGGGGAGATCAAAATGAGCTTTTTATTACAGCTCTAAATAAGTACACAGGAATAGACAACTGGATTGCTGTATGCTTTGATTATGACAATGCTACTAGCCTGACCAGTATACAGACCAACGGCGATGGAAATATTGTTGTCGTAGGATCCTTAAATGGAGATCTTTATTTACCGGATGGAATTTCTACAAGCTCCAATAATGGTGAAGATGCGCTGATTGTAGAATTCAATAGCGAGGGAACTTGTCTTGATGCTTTTGTTTTAGGAGATTTAGGAGAAACTTATGCTCATGCAGTAGCCCTAGATTCTTATGGGAATTGCTGTGTAGTTGGAACTACAGATTCCAATTGGACTGATGGCTCTGAAGGCGATGATAATTCATTCGTTCATGCCTTTCAATTGAATAGTTCAGGTGTTTCATCATGCTGCTCTGATGCTCCAAGCTCAGGGATTGCATCTGTTTCTGATACAACACCCTGTTCCGGCACAACTGTAAGTATTGAGTTGACGGGGTACTATGGCAATATTCAATGGGTTTATAGCGGTGACAATGGAGAAACTTGGGGTGTTCCGGACGGTTATACTAGTGATACATATACTGTTGCTGTTTGGAGTGACTTGCTTATTAAAGCAATTGTCTCCCTGCCTGGCTGCGCTTCGATCAGTTCCAATGTGATCAGTCTCAATGCACAAATTGTAGAAATTATCGTTCCAACTGGTATAAGCGTCGGAGTCAACAATTCTTGTTCATACACTATGCAAGATCAAATAACTCCGCACACGACTTCTTCGTGCCCAGCCTCTGGTTATACGCAAGATCCTGCAATCGGAACTGCTTTAAGTCTGGGTGTGAACACATGTTATATTATTGATCCCAATGGTGATGTTTACAGTGCTTTTAATATCAACGTCGTGGATGATCAGAATCCTGACATCACATGTCCAATCGACCAAACCATACTGCCGAATATATCATGCGAATATGTATTGGGCGACTATACGAACTCAATCTGGGCGAACGATAATTGCTCGTCCAATCTAATGCTTTCTCAAAATCCAGCTGAAGGAACTGTAGTTAATTCAACGACTGCCGTAACCGTATATGCAGAAGATGAAGTGGGAAACATTGGCTCTTGTTCTTTCAATGTGTTGCTTGTTATGCCTGTCGGTTCGCTGCAAGTATCCTGTCCTGATGATCAAGTCCTGGAATTCGAAGACGATTGTTCGGCTGTTTTGCCCGATTATACTGCCGGTTTTGTGCTCACCTCTTGCGGAGCGTCCAACACCACTCAATCGCCTGCACCAGGTACTGTTTTATTCAGTGATTTGGCTGTAACTCTTTCCGCTACTGCAGGATTGGGAAGTGCCGCGTCTTGTGCTTTTCAGGTCACCCTTGAGGACAATATAGCTCCAACAATGACCTGCCCAGGAGACCAAGTCGCCAATATGACTGGAACATGCTCGGCTATAGTTCCTGATTTTACAGCTAGCGCAAACGCTTCTGACAACTGCGGATTGAGTTCAGTAGTTCAAAGCCCAGTCGCTGGCACCGAAATTTTCTCAGCAACCGCGGTCACGATCACAGCAACCGATCTATCAGGCCTCACTTCGCAATGCGATTTCGAAATTGTTGTTGTCGATGCGGATGTTCCGGAATTGATTTGCCCGGAAGATCAAGAAATTATTGCGACTAACTGTCAAGCTTCTATTCCAGATTATACCCTGTCAGTTGCGTCAAGTGACAATTGTGGAATCTCCTCAATAGTCCAATTCCCAAGTGCAGGAACTATTCTAAATGTGGGAAGTCATAGTGTTGAAATTACTAGTGAAGATGTCAATGGACTAGAAAGCACATGTGATTTTATCCTAGTTATTGCAGATTCTGTCGGCCCAAGCTTTGCTTGTCCTGATAACGTCCTGCGAGATGTGTCTGCAGAATGTGAATATTTGCTGGAAGATTTTACGACTCAGATTGCCGATGAATCTGCTTGTTCGGTATTGACTTTTACTCAAAACCCCGCAATCGGAACTTCGCTTGGAATAGGTGAGCATATCATCGAAATTAGCGCCCTTGATATTTGGGGGAACTCTTTCGTTTGTGATTTCTTGCTGCAGGTTGAAGACAATGTCTTCGCTACGATCATTGTCTTTGACTTGGAAGTCACGACCAATGTGAATTGCGTCTATATTTTAGCAGATTTAACATCAGGCATTGTCGTTGAGGACAATTGTACGATTGTTTCTATCGAACAATTACCAGCTCCTGGTTCAGTTTTGCAAGCTGGGATCTCACTAATTTCATTTTTTGTGACCGACGCAGGTGGCAACGTTACATTTTCAGCACTTAATGTCATTGTTCAAGATGGAACGGGGCCGCAAATAGCAAATTGTTTAGATGATCAATTGCTTTCGGCCAACGATGGATGTCAGGCAATTCTCCCCGATTACACAATGCTTGTTAACGTTAGCTTTTGCACAGGTGTCGAAGCGGCTTATGAGCTTACTCAATTCCCAGCCCCAGGAACCACGGTGTCTGGTCCCATTGCAGTAGTCCTAGGTTTGACCGATCTAATTGGGAACTACGACGAGTGTACTTTTAACGTAGACTTGATAGACGATCTAGCGCCTAACATAGACTGTTCGAACTTCAACAATCAAGTCAACCTTAACGCCAATTGCCTAATCAATGTGCCCAATTTCGAAAATGAGGTGCTTGCAACAGACAATTGCAATACGAATTTGACATACATGCAATCCCCTCAGGTAGGGTTACTTGTTGCATTAGACGAAAATATTGTCATTATCAATTTAACGGATCAATCTGGGAACACTGCAGTATGTGAAGTTGTCTTGAATGGCGTGGATAATACAGTTCCGACTGCCACGTTGATAGAAAGTGAAATTTATGTTTCTGTCGATCATATGTGCAAGTACGTCCTTACCAACCTAGTTTCGAATGTGATAGCACAAGACGCTTGCGGAAACGTCACGATTACCCAAAGCCCTGTTGCCGGTAGCATTTTATCAATAGGTGCACATGAATTGCAATTCGATGTTGTCGATACTGCAGGGAACACGAAAATCCTTTTTGCCGATTTGTTGGTTGAGGATAGTTCAGCTCCTGTCATTTCAATATGCCCAGAAGATCGCATTGTTGAAGCAGTAAACAATTGCGAAGCCGTGTTGGCCGATTACGCTTTATCACTTTTCGTAATGGATAACTGCACTGAAAATGCAGATCTTCAAATTGTACAAACTCCAGCAATAGGCTCGCCTTTTACTGGCCAACAAGAAGTGATTCTTGAGGTCTTCGACAGTGCTGGAAATTCAAGTATATGCAGCTTTAACGTAACAGTGCAGGATACTGAAGTTCCAAATATAGTATGTCCTCAATCAATCGTTGATGTGTTTGCTTCTGCAAACTGTGAATTTGTTACCGAAGACTTCACTGATCTATTGTCAATTAGTGACAACTGTGGCGTTGCTTCAATAGAGCAGAACCCCCTTGAAGGAACTACCATTGGACTCGGAATTCAACAAATTACCTTCGAAGTCACTGATGCCGATGGCAACGTGGCAAACTGTGAATTTGAGATCAACGTATTGGACCAAAGTTCTCCATCGGAAATAGATTTTCCTTCCACTTTTGAATTGAGTGCCGACGTCAATTGCCAAGCGGAATTGCCTGACTTTTCAACGCTTATTTCAGTTGGGCAGGAATGTTCCGACTTTACTTTTACCCAAACGCCTGATCCAGGAGTATTGATCGGTCAAGGTTCAATTGATGTGTCAGTTGTTGTTGTTGATGATGCTGGGAATGAGTCTGTTGTGGTAATTGATGTGCTGGTGATAGATGATGTGGTCCCTAGTGTAACTGATGCTCCTGAGTCCATTGGAATACAAGCGGATAACGATTGCAATTATTTTGTACCGAATGTCATTGAATTCATTTTGGCTGCCGACAATTGTACTTCTGCTGAGGATTTATTGATCGAGCAAAATCCAGAAGCAGGGACACCATTAAACCTCGAAACAATTGTAATTATTTCGGTTTCCGATGCAGCAGGAAATACAATAGGTTTTCCTGTGAATATTGTCCCGAATGATGGCGAGAATCCAGTCATTACATGCGGGCTTTTTGGCATTGAGCAGGGAGTAAATCAGGACTGTGAAACCACACTTCTCGATTATACCGGCCAGATTGAATCAGTAGAAGATTGTTCCTCAATTTTCCTCACCCAAAATCCTGTTCCTGGAACTATTCTCGAACTTGGTCTTCACGAAATATGGATCATAGCTGTTGACGCTCAATCAAATGCCGATTCATGCAACTTTGTCTTAGAAGTAGTTGACGTATCGCCGCCAGTTGTCGATTTTGATTTTGCCAATCAAGTCTTGGCTGCAAATAGTGATTGTGTAGCCACAATGCCTTTCTTAATTGAAGAGTTTATGGCAACTGATAATTGTGACTCAGAACTTACCGTTATCCAATTTCCTGAAGCTGGAACTATACTTTCAATTGGAGAGTATGCGGCCTCAATTACCTACTTAGATGATGCCGGAAATTCAAGCATCGAAGGCTTTCTTGTCATCGTTGAAGACCAATCGGCACCTAGTGTTATTTGTCCTGATCCTATGAATGTCAGTTTGGCCTTAGGATGCACGTTCCAACTGTCAGATTTCAGTGGGCTGTTGCAGGTTCAAGATTGTTCGCCATATTCGATTTCTCAAAGTCCATCCGTTGGTTCTATTATCTCAGAATCTACTGAGGTAACCTACCTGATTGTGGATGACCAAGGACTTGAATTAACATGCTCATTTGTCATCACTTTAACTGATATTTCTAATCCACAAATCGATTGTCTAGAAGACCAAGTTGTCCTCGTTTCAAACTCTTGTGAGATGCTGGTTCCTGATTATACTAGCAGTGTCGCTGTGACAGATAACTGCGCTGTATTGGAGTACACTCAAAGCCCTATACCAGGCACCCTCGTTGTCTCAGGTGAGGGTGTTGAAATTCAATTGTCAGCATTTGACAATGCGGGAAATAACGGAACCTGTTCTTTTGAATTGACATTTGAAGATACCCTAGCTCCTCAGGTCAGCTGTCCAAATGATTTTACGCTGCAGGCCAATGAGTCCTGTGAAGCAAGTCTTCTGTTCGAAATACTGAGTCTTGAAGATTGCGAGGAACTAAGCATTATTCAAATTGCCGGACCTTCCAATGGTTTAGTAGTTGCCACTGGTGCATATGATCTCCAGTTTTTAATTTCAGACTCCTTTGGAAATCAAATAAATTGTGATTTTTCAGTTGAGGTTCTAGATGTCACACTTCCGCTTATTGATTGCCCCGAGCATATTACCTCATGTGATCCAATTGTCTTCTTTGAGCCTGTCATGGTTACTGATAATTGTGGATCTGCGGAGTTAACACAACTCGATAATCTTGAGTTGCAAAGCGGCTCCGAGTTTCCTTTAGGGACAACCGAAATCAATTTCCAAGCAGAAGATGAATCCGGCAATAGCTCGTTTTGTATGCTTGCGGTTACCGTCATAGACAACTTAGGCATAGATTACAGTCAATTTCCTGAAACCATGTGTGCCGCCGGCGATGAAATAAACTTGTCAGATTTGGTTTCTAGCGATGCGGTATTAATTTGGAGTTTCCCTATCGATGAGGATGGTCTGCTTAACGCAAATGACCTTTCGAGTGGAGTTAATACACTGTCTTTCACAGCAACTTTGAACACATGTTCTTCAGTCGAAGAATTTGAAATCGAATTGATCCAATTGCCCCTTGTCGAGCCAGGACCAAATCAACAGGTATGTGGGACATTGGCCGAATTGGAAGGTGGGTCCGATGCAAGTGATTTTGTGTGGTCGACAGACGGAAATATTCAGTTTATTGGCTCTCCCAATGAGGTTTCAACAGTTGTAGAGACAAACGAATTCGGAGCAATTGTATTCACGCTTACCGCCTCCCAACAGGGATGTGTAACGTCTCAGACTACCATAGTTGAATTCTTTGAACAGCCTGTAATTCCCGAAGCTGGATTGGATCAACTCTTAAGTTTTGAATACGACACACAGCTAGAAGGTGAGTATACTGGGTCAGGAAATACGGAATGGTGGACCATCGATTCGTCATGTGGATTTATCGATGTAAACGATCTGACTTCAAACGTGATAAATTTAGAGGTTGGCGAAAATATGCTTTACCTCACCGCGTCAAATGGTCCTTGCCCAAGCTCTATGGACTCAGTATTAATAACGGTCAACGATCTTTTGATACCGAGTGGATTTTCGCCTAACGGCGATATGGACAACGATCTCCTCGTTATTGATGGGCTTTTGGATCGGCCGGGAAGCTCGCTCATCATCTTCAATAGATGGGGTAATGAGGTTTACTCAAATAACAACTATGAAAACGATTGGGATGGGTCCGGTAAGGATGGAAGCCTCTTGCCTGACGATACATATTTCATGATCCTGCAAGCAGCGGGAATCGAACACAGAGGATATTTGGTGATCAAAAGATAATGAAGAAAACCATTCTACATATCGCATTTTTATTTGCGCTTGTCGCTAGTTGTGCTGCACAGCATGTACCTGTCGTAAGTCAATATATGCTCAACGGGCTGCCCTTGAACCCTGCATTTACAGGCTCTCGCGATGCATTGAGTATCGCAGGCTCATACCGCAATCAATGGACGGGATACGAAGGTGCGCCAGTAAATCAAACTTTCGGAATTCATACCCCTTTGAAAAATGATGCCATTGGAGTAGGGCTTCTATTGTTCAATGACCATATAGGTGTATCTAATGAAAGTGGTGTGCACGCAATGGCTTCTTACCGACTCAAATTAGGCGAAGGGAAATTATCGTTTGGTCTGTCTGGTGGTATTTCTAATTACCGCAACCAATGGAGCAATGTGGTCACTACGGATAGCGGAGATCGTGTGTTTTCTTCAGGAAATGACCAGTACATCCTACCGAATTTTAGCGCCGGGATGTATTACTATACCAAGTCGTATTATGTGAGTTTGTCTTCTCCATTTATTCTGTCTCAAAAATACAGTGGAGTCAATGAATATAGAGCAAGCAACAATTTCAGCCATTACAACATTCTTTTGAATGCTGGCTGGAAGTACAATTTAAATCAAAATTTTTCAGTCATACCATCTGCCATGCTAAAAGTAGGTCCTGGTTCTCCAATGCAGCTTGATGTAAATGCTATGGTGGGCTATAAAGAGATTGTCGAAGCCGGTTTCTCCTACCGAACTGGAGATGCAATTATCGCCTTGGTAAAAATGCATCCAACGGGTCAATTTACTGTTGGCTATGCTTTCGATTATACCATTTCAAACTTGGGAACATATACTGGTGTCTCTCACGAAGTAACTTTAATGTACGATTTCAAGTATAAGACGAATATCTCTTCACCGAGGTTTTTTTAGAACAAATTGAAAACACTTAGAATTATACTTCTTTTAGCAGCAGCAGCTGGGATGTATTCTGCATACGGTCAGGGCTATTCGGTCCAACCCTCTTCAGTTAATTCCACCTATAGCGAATATGCACCTGCGTATTTCGAAGGAGGTATAATCTTTTGTTCCGATAGAAAGGGCGAAGTGCTGAAAACGATAGTCGACTCCAATGAAAAATTTCTCTCCAATATCTATTTTGTTCCCATTGATGAATCTGGCAAAGAAGGCAAACCTCGCATCTTTTCAGATCAACTGGCTACAGCAGTAAACGAAGGTCCCGTTTCCTTTTCCCCAAACGCGGATACCTTATACTTTTCTGCTAATGTTTCTGAAAAAATTTCAAGCAAAAAGAACAACCATCTAGGCATATGGATGTCCGTTTTGACCACTGAAAAATGGTCTGTTCCAGAGCTGGTTGAATTCTGCCGTAGACAAAGCGATTTCGATGTAGCCCATCCCGCCCTTTCGCCAGATGGCCAGATGATGGTTTTTTCGTCCAACGAAGCCGGTGGAGAAGGTAAAAGTGATTTGTATGCTATACGCCATTCTCATAGCGGGTGGGGGAGTTCAGAAAATTTAGGCCAACAAATAAATACCAGCGGCAACGAACTATTTCCATTTATTGACTCAAAAAACAGACTTTATTTCTCGTCAAATGGCAGGAATAAAAGTAAGTCTGACTTAGATATTTACTTTACCGAATTGGATGATCAGGGTAACTGGCGAACTCCAGTGAAATTGGCAGAGCCTTTAAATTCTTCTTTTGATGATTTTGGAATCGTAGTTGATGATGCGGGCGAAAGAGGATATTTGTCGAGCAACCGAGAAAAAGGGAATGACAACATTTATCGATTTGCCTATGAATATCCCACATTCAATAATTGCGAAGAGATTTCTACTCCGGCTACCTGCTACCTAATTGAGGAAGAAAGAATTGTAAAATCAGATACACTCCCGCTCATCTACGAGTGGGATTTTGACGATGGCACCACCGCACGCGGACTAAGTGCCGAGCACTGTTTTCCAGGGGTTGGAGAATATGATGTTGCATTGAATCTTTTCGATACCATAACTGGTATGCAATACGCTAGAGTGTCCAATATCTATGTGGTCATCGATCCAGTGCTTTTGCCATTCATTACTGCACCCGATACGATCTCAGTAGGTGAGAGCTTTACCTTGTCCAGCGCCGAGTCGACTTTAGGAGATTTCGACCTAGAACAATTTTATTGGTATTTGGGTGATGGAACGCGCCTAGCGGCAAATGAGGCAACGCATTCCTTTGATCAAGAAGGCACTTACCGAGTGGTTTTGGGCGCATTGTCATCCCCTTTCGGATCTGTTGTCTCGAAAACCTGTGCATACAAAGATATTCATGTGATGGTAGATGCTCCGAGCATAGCTTGGGCAGCAGTTCCGGATTTTATTCCGCTTCTAGCAAGAGGTCCAAAGTCACTTGCTCATGGCAGCAAAGCGATGTTGCAAAAGAAAAAATATTACGTAGAATTTAGAGAGTCTGATGAGCCACTGGCATTGAATAATCCTTTTTTTGAAAAGGTTCAGTACGAGATTACTGAAAGGTATGTCCCCACAGATTCAATCTATAAATACTCTGTTGGAGAGGCCGATGAATTGGCAAAACTTTTTAATATCTACAAAGAACTAATCGACAGCGGATATAAGCAGACCTTGGTTCGAGAGGGAGTGGTCATGATCTTTGATGAAGAAGTTATTCGTCGAGGCTTGTATTATCCCGACAGTGTTAGGGCAGCCATGAGGAAAGAGATCAACAAGTTTGCCGATATACATTTCGCAAGCAGTAGTGATCGAATTGAAGAAGAATCATACAAAAACTTGAGATATATATCATCGGTTCTTGAAGCTGAGCCAACCCTCAGGTTGAAAATTAGTGCCTATACAGATAATGTTGGAACCGAAGAATTCAACTTAGAGTTAAGCCAACAAAGAGCCCTAGCCGTCGTCCAATTCTTATCGGCCCAAGGTATCGATCTTGAACGACTCGAATCGATAGGTCATGGCAATTCCACGCCGGTGGCAGATAACTCTGATGAAACCGGCCGTGCGTTGAATAGGCGTGTTGAGTTTGAATTGCTCTTTGAAGAGGTGCTACGCTGAGGTCAATCTAGCCCCTAAATCCCCTAAATCACTGCCTTAGGTAACTCTTCTTGTAGGAGTTGTTGAAACCCTTTGTAGGTCTTGCCGTACAAATGGGTAACAGAACAACGAATTTGAAGACCTACATATCCATATTGATTCTTAGTGTGCTTCTATCACTTAACTCCCTAGGTCAGGACTACAGAGTTGTACCTGCTGAATTCAATTCGAATTTTTCAGATTTCGCAGCCTTCTACTATGAAGATGGAGTTGTATTCGTTTCGAACAGAGAAAAGAAGCAAATTAGGGACGCTCAAGACACAATTTTTAAATATTTCACGGATATTTTTTACGCTCCACAGCGTGGTTCAGGATTTCAGATTGAACCGCGACTTTTCGCCAAGGAAATTACAGGCCCACTAAATGAAGGTCCTTGCTCATTCACTCCTGACGGCAAAACGCTTTATTTCACGGGCAATGTAGATCCAGGAAATGCAGATGGCACGAGGAAAATTAAAGAATTCAACCTTGGGTTATTCATTTGCCAACGGCTAGAAAATTCATGGTCTGAACCCGTTCCTTTTGAACACAATGGACCGAAGGACTCAAATACTGCTCATCCTACTATTTCTAATGATGGAAACTACTTGTTGTTTATGTCAAATCGACCTGGAGGATATGGTGGCGCAGATTTGTATGAATGCCGAAAGCTAGAGAATGGAAATTGGAGTGAGCCTAAAAACCTTGGTCCAAGGATAAATTCTGTTGGCGACGAAGTATTTCCTTTTCTCGATGAGAAAGAAGTACTGTATTATTCGTCGAATCACTTTGACCCACTCAATGGAATGGAAGTCTTAAAATCAACGAGACTTGATTCTTCTTGGACTTTGCCAACGCCATTGTCTTATCCTATCAATTCAGCTTTTGATGACTTTGCATACACTCATGTTGATCAAGGTTTAAAAGGTTTCGTGAGCTCGTCGCGCGATGGACAAGACAATGTGTATGAATTTCATTTCGAATTTCCGGATTTCAACGCTTGTGATGAAACGCATGAACCAATATATTGCTATGTGATTGAAGACTTAAATGCACCAGATATATCTCACCTCCCATTGAAATTAATCTGGAATTTAGGTGACGGAAATTTTAGTGAAGGAGCAAGAGTTGAGCATTGTTATTCAGATACAGGGTCTTACCATGTGAGCCTTGATCTCATTGATACACTCACACATCAGATGTTTTCGCACATCACAGAAACCGATATTCGTATCTATAAAAACAACAGCACCAGGATCATTAGTGACGATACACTAAAAGTAAATATTGATCTTTTATTTAAGCCAGATCTTCAAGATCTAGAGGCATTCAGCGCCGAGTACTTTTACTGGATAGTTGATGATTCAATCAAAATCATGCAAGAAACATTCGTTCATAAATTTGAGTCCGTTGGTATGCATGAAATTGTGCTTGGTGTTTCGGGTATTGATGTCAACGGAGCCGAAGGAGAATTTAGCTGCTGTACCAAAACGATTTGCGTCGTAGATAGCTTGTGCAATGGACCTAAATTGAAACCAGAGACCAATCAGAAGGTCGTCCAACTGGGCAGTCCTTTGAATATGGAGCCTATTGCCGCATCTGAAATACCAAATGCTTGGTGCGTGGTGATTGCTGAAAGTAAAATTCGATTGACGTTTAACAATCCGATTTTCGCCAATATTCAACAAGAGTTTCGAGAAGTGTATGACACCGAATCGAGTACTTACTTGTACACGATCGGAATGGTCCAGAATTTAGCAGAGGCCCATGAGATTTATCAGAAACTAATTGATAATCAAGTAGAAGGACTAGAAGTTTCTGCCGTGAAGTCCGAACTAATTCTAAAAAACACGGTGCAAGTAGGAGATTATATCAAACCTGCAGACCAAAACGCGCTCAATCGAACCTTTAACGGCTTGTCTAATGTGCGATTTGAATACGATAGTGATGTCATACTTGATACCTCATTTGCAAACCTAGATTACATCTCCTCAATGCTAAAACTAGAGAATGATTTTCAACTGAATATCGAAGCTCACACATGCGACTTGGGAGAAAAAGAATACAACATTAAACTTTCGGAACGCAGGGCAAAGTCCGTCTTGCGCTATTTTGTTTCAAAAGGTGTTCCCGTTGGGCAATTGAATTGGAGAAGTCACGGAGCAAGCGGTCCAAAAGTGCCGAATGTATCGGATGAAACAAGATCAATCAACAGACGAGTTGAGTTTGTTATTCGATTCAGTCCGCAAGACGAGTTAACAAAAAATGTTCCTGCAAAAGGAGACCAGTTGTCATATGAATTAGTCAAAGAACAGTGAAAATGAAATATCTACTGCTTACACTTTTTGCAATTTCGTCTCTGGTGTCATGGGCTCAACCAGTGCCTGCCGAAGAGGAAAATATTCCTTACTTGGTGACATTCGGAAAAGATGCCGACCGCTCGTGGGGTGACGATGATTTCTGTCAGGTGTTCTTTTTTACCCTTCCTGATGATTTTAAAAAGCCATTCTACATTCGTGTATATGATCCAGGATGCGGAGGTGAGATTGATGAGGTCAACGATGACTTCAACACGCTCTCAAGATTTTCAGTATACGGAGGCAAAGGCTGCATAACGAATGATGATGCAAGATCTACTGATCCAGAAGGAGAATTTAAAAGTGGAAATCTTCTCGATACAAAAGTGTTTGGTGGAAAATTACAATATGATGCAGATTGGTATTCTTTTGGTCCATTCAATCCTAGTGAGGGTGAGTTTACCCAGAAGTATGGTGGTAATGTCTTCAAAGTGATTTGTGAGGGAATCAAAGGAAATGATGGAAACCTATACAAATATTACATGTCCACGGAGCCGGATAGAAATGTTGAGGTAGAAGGTGGAAACGCATTTACCTTCGAGTATACTTTTCGCTTGCATCAAGATGCTTGGCAGACTTCCCATATCTATCCGTACATCGATGATGCGGTGATTTCTGTAAAACAGTTCAACTTCGATTGGGACAATGATGGATACATTAAGATTTATTCGGTTGCCACTTTGGGCGAGACATTGACTCTTTCTGATGATAGCAACTGGTCGCAGAGTACCTATAAGATTAAAGGTCAGGAACGAGGGAAATCACTAGATATCCAGTTCACTAAAAACGACTCTCAAAATATCAATAACAACAATGTGGTCTTCTTTGTGACCAACCAATATGGAGAGCTACTGCCCTTCTATACGGTTCCTATTGGCGGAATTCCAAAATACGAGGGTAAAGCAGTCGCTAAACCAATTAGGCGATAATGAGGAATCAACTGCGCTGCATATCGATATTCATCTTTTGGATCTTTTTAACTGTTGGAGCTGGCGCTCAAACGTTTAAATTCAAACATTTTGCTGAAGCCGACGGAATCAATACACGATTTACGTATTCCATTAATCAGGATTTTAATGGTTACTTGCTCGTAGGTACTGACGAAGGTCTTTATCAATTTGATGGTTTCCGATTTTCAGTCTATTATACTGAAGATGGCCTAGCCGAAAATTTCATTCGATGCAGTTTCAAAGATTCAAAAGGAAATTTGTGGTTTGGACATGAACTCGGCGGAGTAACCAAATACGATGGCAATGATTTCATCGCGCTTGATTTGTCCCAATATACCTCATCAAGAATAAATGCATTGTGCGAAAGTGATAACGGTGATATATGGGTGATTACCCAGACCGATGGCCTCGTGAAAATCAATGCCGATTTATCTGTTGAGCAATTTTCAGAAGGAATTGAAGAGTTCATGCTCTATAGCGCATATGTTGAAGACTTAGATAATATTTTCCTTGGAACTGACATGGGCTTGGTCACCTGCAAAATCACTCCTCAAGGCAAGTGCGAAGTAGAGTATACGGACATTAGAGAAACGAAGGTTAACTCAATCACTTTGTTTTCAGATTACGAGTTGATCATTGGGACAGATGATTCAGGCATTTACCAAGTAAAAACTGGCAACGAACTAATTTTTCGATCTCTTGATATACCAGATTTTCAAGAGTCTCGTTGGTCGATCAATGATATTGATATGGGACCACAAGGAAATATTTGGGTTTCAACCAATACATCAGGTCTCTTTCAGCTCAACTATAAAGGTGGAATTGTAACCAAGGCCATTGATTACGGAATTGGCAATATGCTTGGTGCTAAGAGCATCAAAAGAACCTTTGTCGATCGTGAAGGAAATTTATGGATTGGAACCAACGGAAATGGACTAGTAAAGCTTGTTGACGACTATTTTGCCTTCTATCAATTTGCAGAAGACAACCAAAACAATGTACAATCTGTTTTTGTTGATGAGGACCTTATTTGGATGGGTCACTCAGGTGGCTTGACTGTGACAACTAGAAACCCAGAAGAACTCGTCAGCGAGTATGGGGTCGAAGAAGGCCTAGCAGATACGATCTTCGCATCTGTCACAAAGGATGCCCATGGAACAGTATGGGCTGCTTCCAAAGGTATGGGGCTATACTATAAGTTAGCCAACTCTGAGAAATTTGATAAATTTGCCCTTCCTGATGATAAATTGAGCAATAAGGTGAATCATCTGCTTGTGTCCGGTTCCATATTATGGGCCGCTACAGATTTTGGAATTTACCAGATCAAAGACTTTGAAATAAAATCGCATATCACCATGCGGGCCGGACTGCCTCACAATGTTGTTAAAGCAATGTTCAAGGACTTGGAAGGTCGCGTATGGATAGCAACACACAGCAGTGAGATTACCTACATCGACGAGTTTATTCAGACAGCACAACCTCCGCTTAAGGAGAATTTAGTTGATGCAACTTGCTTCGCCCAAGACCGAAACGGTGAAGTGTGGGTAGGTACAAACGGAACTGGTGTTTTTAAAATTACGGGATCAGACACGACAATCTTTAGGAAAAACGATGGTCTGCATTCTGACTATTGCTATTCAATCATATGCGATGCTCAGAATAGACTTTGGGTAGGGCACAGAGGAGGAATGTCGCGAATTGACGTGGATAATTCTAAAGTCGAAGCATTCTACCCGAGTAGTTCATCCAAACTTGATTTTTCAGCAAACGCTGTTTGCCGAGATGCCGAGGGCTTGCTTTGGTTCGGAACCAATTCTGGTTTGTTGCGCTACAATCTTGAAAAAGATGTTCCCAATGTTATAGAGCCCGCATTGAACCTCACGCATGTTAACGTTTCTGACTCGCTTCATGGAATTATTGATCACATCGAACTCCCTTATGGTTCGTATAAAATTCGATTCGACTTTGTAGGGATTAGCTTCAAAAAACCAGAGAATGTTGCTTATAAGTATATTCTTGAAGGGCACGATCTTGGCTGGTCTGAACTAAAAGAACAGAATTTCGCATCCTATAACCGACTTGATCCAGGAGACTATTTGTTCAACGTAACATCATTCAATGCAGATGGTTATGGAGGAAGAGATATCCGTTCAATAAAGGTTTCTGTAGACTATCCATTTTGGGAAAAATGGTGGTTCTATGTGGGCGTCGCAATCAGTGTGTTTATGCTGATTCGAATGGTCGTTCGCCGACGAGAAAGAATCATGCGAGAGAATCAAGAGTATCTTCAGCATGAACTCAATCAAAGGACGCGAGAAGTTGTTGAACAAAAGGAACTACTTGAGATTAAGAATAAGGATATTACCGACTCAATTATTTATGCAAAGAACATCCAAAAAGCCATGCTTCCAGCTCCGGATTCTTTGGAGCATATTTTTACTGATTCATTTGTATTCTTCAAACCTCGTGATATTGTAAGTGGCGATTTTTACTGGGTTCAAAATTATGAAAACAAAATCATTGTTGCCTGTGCGGATTGTACTGGTCACGGTGTTCCTGGAGCTTTTATGTCGCTTATTGGAAATGTATTATTGAAGGAGGTTGCAAGGAATGAAATGGTCAATAGTCCCGATCAAGTCCTCGGGATGCTAGATCAAGAATTGGGTTCGCTACTCAACAAAAAAGGAAGTGAATTTGGTGTCCAAGATGGCATGGATATTTCTGTAGTGGAATTTGATACGGATACCTATATGATGAGAGGGGCCAGCGCCAAGCGTCCAATAGTAATCTATAAAAGCGGTGAACGAGTAGAGATCAAAGGTGATAGATTTGCTGTTGGTGGAAACCAAGAATCAAATTCAAAAGTATTCACCTTGCATGAAATACAACTCGCTAAAGGTGATGTTGTCTATCAATTCTCAGACGGCTATGCCGATCAATTCGGCGGCGAGCTAGGAAAAAAGCTCAAGATGAAGAGAATGATGACCATGCTGGATGAATTGGTTGATCTAGATATGGCGCAGCAAAGCAGAATCGTGAAGCAAAAATTTCATGAGTGGAAAGGCCATCTTCCGCAGGTTGATGACGTAATCTTGGTCGGCATTAAGTTGTAGGCATTCCTGCCGATTTAATCGAATTCACAAAGATCGCGGCAACAATAGGATAACCAAATTCAATGAGGAGAATCAAAGATGTTCTCACTTTTTCTGTTTTCAATAATTTGTATCATTTTGGGTTGTAAATTGTGCAACTGTTAGACGAATGATTTCGTCTATTTCATTGCTAAGCTATTTCACGATTATGCGAAGTCATCTCAAGTCCCAATCTTTTCTTGCCGTTTTGCTTTTGTGTTATACTGCTTGCAGTGCTCAAACGTATCAAGATGTGCTTCCAGATTGGAACATAAATGTGAGCTTCGCAATTGGTGAGTATGGCGGCGGAGTGAGTTTGGTAGACTGGAATGGTGATGGCTTAGATGATATGTCTGTTTGTCAAAACGGAAGTGATCCCAAATTTTTTCAAAATGTCAGTGGCGTTTTAGTCGAGGTTGAACCGTTTTTCTCAAATGACGATGAGCTCAAACAAATGAACTGGGTGGATTTTGACAACGATGGCGATAAAGACCTGTCTGTCACCACTTATCTTCAACCAACACGGTTGTTCAGAAATGACGGAGGCGACCTCAATGAAATTACCGCGACTTCAGGAATTGCATCAACGAATCACTTGACATTCGGTCATAGCTGGGGCGATTATGATCGCGACGGATTGCTCGATTTGTATATCTGCCATTACCACTATTTTGAATCTATACCCAACCAGTGCTATCATAACCTCGGAGACGGGACTTTTGAAGAGGTAGCGTCCCAAATAGGGATCAGTGATTTTGCAAATCACTCCTTTCAAGGTGTATGGCTAGACTATAACCAAGACGGATGGCAAGACCTATTTGTCATCAACGACCGTATACCTTCTTCAAACCATCTCTACCGCAATGACGGAGGAACTTTTACCGATGTTACTTTGGAGGCCAATGTTGAGGCGTTTATTTTCTCCATGAGCAACACCGTTGGAGACTATGATAATGACGGTGATTTCGACATCTTCGTCTCAAACAATCCTTCCGGTCATTTGCTACACCAACAGCAGGATGATGGTACTTTTCTTGAAGTTGCAGATGCTGCAGGAGTTGCTACTTATGACATGGGATGGGCAGCGCAATGGATTGATTATGATCTCGATGGATGGCAGGACCTTCATGTCAATTGCTCCCCGTTTTGGCTTGAACAAGGTCAGAATAAATTTTACCGGAACAACCAAGATGGTACTTTCATTTTTGACTTGTCAATGGGTTTTGACAATGATCTTGCTTGGAGCCATTCCAGCGCTGTGGGTGATGTGAATAACGATGGAACCTTCGATATTGCTGTTGTTAATGAATTCCCAGATACATCGTCCTTGTGGTTGAGCAGCCCCGGAACAAACAACTACCTGAAGGTCGGACTCGAAGGTGTCGTGAGTAATAGAGATGGTGTGGGTAGCAAGATTTTGTGCTTCGCAAATGACCTGACTCAGATGCGTTATACATACTGCGGTGAAGGCTATATGAGTCAGAATTCAACAGTTGAAATTTTTGGAATTGGAGAGGCCGATATTGTTGACTCACTAGAAATTACTTGGTTGTCTGGACACGTTGATATTTTCTACAACATCGATGTCAATCAAAAACGCACCTTCATTGAAGGAAGTAGTATGAGCATTGATCTAGCTGCTTCCAATTCACCCTATTTCTGCCCGGGCGATACACTTTCCATTGCGGCACCTAGCGGATATAGCTCTTATTTATGGTCTACCGGAGATACTTCACAAATCACACTTTCGCACATTGCTGAAATGTTGACAGTCACAGCAACCAATGAATTTGGACTTGTGGTAGTCTCAGAACAATTTGAAACAAACATAGTTGCCCCATTGCAGATTATTTGGAATGGCATCGGGCCAACTTGCTACGCTGGTATGGACGGTGAAATTGAGCTCGACATAACCCTTCAAGAAGCAGAAGGGCTGATTTGGCTTAATGGCTCGGAAGGAAGCTCCTTGGACAGCTTACCTGCTGGTCAATACAGTTTTCTTTTAACCGATTCGCTGGGCTGCTTGTTCGAAGGACTTATCGAATTGTTTGAGCCTGAAGAGCTCTTGCTTAACTTTAATGTTATGCATGTTTCCTGCTTCGGTGTGGAAGATGGCTCAATCGCTTTAGAGCCAAGTGGAGGCACTGGCCAGATCGAAATAGATTGGAATGGAATAGATCCATCTGAACTTGGAGTAGGGGAGTATTTGGTGTCTGTTTCTGATTCAATGGCTTGTTCAGCGCAAGAATTGATTGCAATAGATGAACCGGATGAACTTGTTGTCGAAATTATCGTTTTCGACGCCGATGGTTTTGATTTGGGAAGCGCACAGCTAGATATTTCTGGGGGAACAGAACCTTACGATATAAGTTGGAGCAATGATGATAATGGATTGAATACAGACGAGCTTGATCAAGGAGAGTATTCAGCTCTTGTCGTTGATGAAAATGACTGTGAGGTGTCTGTCGAATTCTCCATTGTTAACGTAGGCATTGATGAAGCAAACAAGACTTTCTTCAAGATTTATCCGAATCCAAAAATTGATGGGAAAGTTCAAATCGATTCGAATTCTCCAATGTCTGAATTAAAGATCTATTCCAATTTGGGAATCACAATCTTCGAGGAAAATCTTGGCAACGTATTCAGATATATATCGACGGTTCATTTGGCTTCTGGAAATTATGTTTTTGAAATTCGATATGATGATGGATCCTACTCTAGATCTAGTGTTTCTGTTCTTTCTGAATAGAAAATAAAGACGATCATACTTTTGTCTGAAAAAAGGTCCTTTTTTCAGACAACCTTTAAAGATTTTCTTCGTCTTGATAATGACTAACTATTTAGATGGCTTTATGTTTAATTTCTACAAATTAATTGTTGTAGGACTCAATTTGATGCTGTGCATTTATGCGAGCAACGGACAATCCTATAATGATATCCTGCCAGAGTTGGATATCCTGATCACATACAATGGTGGTGAATCATCCGGTGGATGCAGTTTCATTGACTTCGATGGGGATGGTTTGGACGACTTAACCATCTGCCAAAACGGGTCAGACCCACTGTTTTTTCGCAATACAGGAGATGGTTTCGAAAGTATAGACCCCTTTTTTAGCAATTCATATGAACTGAGCCAAATTACTTGGGTAGACTTTGATAATGATGGTGATAAAGACTTAACCGCAACATCTCATGAAATGCCGACGCGCCTTTTTCGCAATGACGATTGGATATTTACTCAACTAACTCAATCTTCAGGTATCGAAGCGAACAACCACTCGACCTTTGGGCACTCCTGGGGCGATTACAACAACGACGGCTGGCTTGATCTCTATATTTGTAATTACGATTATTTCGACCCTTACCCAAACCAGTTATACAGAAACAACGCCGACGGAACTTTTACGGAAGTCGCTGAGTCCGTTGGAGTAAGCGATTTTGCCAATTTTTCTTTTCAAGCAGTTTGGCTAGATTACAACGACGATGGTTGGCAAGATGTTTTTGTCATAAACGACCGTCTGCTTTCTGAAAATCATTTGTATAAAAATGTTGGAGGGACCTTCGAAGATGTAAGTCAAGAAACTGGGGTTGAAATGATTATTTTTTCGATGAGCAATACCGTTGGTGACTATGATAATGACGGTGACATGGACATCTATGTAACCAACAATCCTACAGGTCACCTGTTGCACCAACAACAAGATAATGGCACTTTTGCCGAAGTCGCCGATGCCGCAGGTGTTGCTACATACGACATGGGGTGGGCCGCGCAATGGATAGATTATGACAACGATGGCTGGCAGGATCTACATGTCAATTGCTCGCCTTTTTGGAGCGAAAATGGGCAAAATAAGTTCTTTATAAATGACCAAGATGGGACGTTTCACTACGATGTTTCCATGGGTTTTGACAACGATGAGCAAAGCAGTCATTCATCGGCTCTTGGTGATTGGAACAACGATGGCATGTTTGATATATTTGTCTTGAATGATTTTCCAGATGTTTCTGCCCTATTCAGTAGCGAACCCGGACCCAATAACTACCTCAAAGTTAAATTCGAGGGTGTGGTTTCCAACCGCGATGGCATAGGAACTAAGGCTGTGTGTCAAACTGGCGACTTATCGCAAATTCGTTATACATACTGTGGAGAAGGATATCTAAGTCAAAACTCGTCTTGCGAGATCTTTGGATTGGGCACTGCAGAAGTAGTTGACTCGCTCACTGTTACGTGGCTTTCAGGTCATGTAGATCATTTTTACAACTTGTCGGTAAATAAATGTATATCCATCATCGAAGGATCGAGTTTGTCGCTTAGCTTAGATTCAAACGTGCCATATATCTGCCAAGGTGATTCACTGCTTGTGACTGCTCCTGATGGCTACGATTCTTACCTGTGGTCCACAGGAGAAATGGGGCAAAGCATTTATGTGACAGAGCCTATAGGTCTGACAGTAACAGGAACTACAGCTCAGGGAATTGAAGTTGGTTCACCCGTTTTTG
>JBLHIB010000001.1:0-137358 GCA_047615865.1 Gammaproteobacteria bacterium | reverse complement strand
GCTGATCCCTATCCGCGGCTATCGTGACATCAACTTTACTCGTGTCTCCAGATTCAGCATCGATAATTTGAATACTTCCTTTGTTCTTTCCAGGTTTGCCTTCCACAAGTAATTCATATAAGGTTGTGCCCAAGGTGAAATTGTATTGTCCGGCTAAATCCCAAGCTGTTCGATCTTTAAGGACAAATCGTTCTCCCTGAACCCAATTCTCATAGATCTCATTTCCTTTTTCAAAGATGGGTCCTGAACAAATGAGGAAATTGGCCTGCATTCCTGGCGCTAGTTTTCCAACGATGTTTTCAGCCTGCATGAGTGCAGCCGGTGTATAGGTCAAAGCTTTCAATAGGTCGGCTTCAGTAACACCAAAAACCATTGCTTTTCGCAAATTTTCGAAGAAATCTTTGCCGCTTTCAGTCCCTTCAGATGTTATAGAATAGGCGATTTGAGCCTCCGTTAAAAAGCTCAGATTTCGAGCTGCATTCTCCCAGTGCATTAGTTCTGTCAAACTCACCATTCTCGCCAAAAAAGGATCGGACACATCATAAGCTGCTGGATAATTTACAGGAATAACGAAAGAGCCATCCGTAGCAGTGATATCATCAATTCGTTGATATTCATCTCCATTTCCTAGAAATATATACTGGGAGTTAAACTCATCTCCAATCTTGTCGGCCCGCATTACATCCCACTTATCGCCAGTCTCGAAAAGTTGAGGTAGCTCCATTTGGGAATTCCATGCAGACAACGATAAATTGGTTTCGCGGACGTCAGAGGCAGAATTGTACCAATCCA
Organism: Gammaproteobacteria bacterium; assembly: GCA_047615865.1. Classification (GTDB taxonomy): domain Bacteria; phylum Bacteroidota; class Bacteroidia; order Flavobacteriales_D; family Sanyastnellaceae; genus JADFAK01. The sequence continues at coordinate 136,566 of JBLHIB010000001.1, read as the reverse complement.
AGTCGTAGTAGCTTTGTCTTAGAAGTGCTGCCGATCCCATCAGTGAAGACGGGTACTTTTGACGAGACGAACCTTTTCGAAACGAATAATTGGCACTTGCATTTTCGATTAAAATGTTCAGATGTTCATTGCTTCCAAGAGTAACCAATGATCCAGTTCCACGAATGATTCCATCTTTTCTTTGAGTGAGAACCGTCCCGAAGCCTTTTGAACGATAGCTCTTTGCGGCATCGGTATTGTGCGTGAAACTTTGTGAGGCACTGAACTCAGGTTTTACTGCCTGGTTCCAACCAAATGCTCCCTTAGTATTGGATTCGATTTGAGGAGCAGGATCCCATTTTCCACGTTCTACTTTGGTTTGCCCATAGGATGAATTCAAATCAATAAATCCTGGGTAAATATCCATCCCACTGAGGTCTTCAATTAAGGCGCCCTTTGGTATTTGTACTTCGCTTCCGCAGGCAATTACCTTTCCCCGGTGGATTAATAAGGTGGCATCTTCAACCACAGTTTCCCAGTCAATATGGACCGTACAATGGGTGAATGCTTGCATGACGAGCTCTTTGTCCGCCGCGCCATTGTGAGGAAATGTTTCTTGTGCCTTACTGATAATTGAAAGCCCTAAAAACAGCAATCCTATCGTCAATCTCATGTGTAGTTATTTTAGGAAGGGAGCAAATGTATTAAAACCCAACCGTCTCACATGAATTCAATCCAGCCTCATAAGTTTATCTTTAATAAGCCATAAAGGCAAATGTCTCGCAGAGTTATTCAAACATGGACTGTTCTGGCTATCTTTGCTCAAAATTCAACGATATGAGCACTCGCATTCCAACCGAAGTTTACGCCGAAATGACGCCTAACCCGGCGACCATGAAATTTGTGACCAACAGAATGCTTATTGAAGGTGGTCAGCAAGTGGAGTTTACAAACCAAGAACAATGCAAAGAGGCTTCTCCTTTGGCTGCTGAGCTGTTCAACTTCCCTTTTGTTAAAGCAGTTTTTATCAGTGGTAACTTCGTAGCAGTTGCGAAAGACGATACTTTGGGTTGGGAAATGATCCAGCAACAGCTGCGTGATTATGTCCGAGAGTGGCTGGTAGAGAATGAAATCGCCGTTGCCTTTGTTCCGGAGAAACTGCAACCTTCAGCAGTTTTTGAAGAAAGCGATGAATCCGAAGATCGTCCGCAATCGATCGACTATTCAGGAATGGTGCCAACAGATTTTGATGCTGAAATTCGAAACTTACTCGATGAGTTTGTTCGCCCAGCAGTTGAGCAAGATGGAGGTGCCATCGATTTTAAAGCTTTCCACGAAGGGAAAGTATACGTTCAATTAAGAGGTGCATGCAGTGGATGTCCTTCAAGCATGCAAACACTCAAAGGTGGAATCGAAGGTCTACTCCGCTCGAAATTGGATGTTGTCCAAGAGGTCGTCGCTGAAGAAATGTAAATTCAATTTTTTCCTTTTTCCTTTTCTTTCAGTTGAGCTTGAATGCTCTTAATAGCGGTGGATATCTCGTGGAGTTCGGGTTGGTATGTTCCTGAATCAGGGAGGTCGAAACTTGTATAGCCAAGCGCCTTCCAAACTTCTAAAATTGTCGCATCCTTTATCGAAAATGATGCAAAATCAGGATTGTCGCTTTGAAGCATCAATTCTGTTCCTTGTCGGCCCTCCAATCGCTTATAAACCAATCCTTCCTCAAGGGTGGTAAAAACATAACATTCACCCACTTTCATCTCGTCTAGTGAGCTTACATATTGAGAAATTATATACGCTCCCGAAGGCACAGGTAGCATACTTTCACCTGCAATTTGAAACATGCGATAAGTTCGATCTCCACTCAATTGAGGAAAGGGCATCCTAAATCGAGGCAGCTCGGAAACAAACTCAGGATCATTGTAATTATTCAAATATCCGGCCGCCGCTTTTTCAGGTATCAAAGGAATCAACTCCTTGTCGCTATCCTTGTCGACAATGATCGGTAATACTCTCAACTGATCCGCCACATAACTCTTGGTCTCTTGCACCCGCATATCTTTATTCAGCAAATCGTCAACTTTCAATTTGAAAAACAATCCAATTCGAATCAAAGTCTGAACTCGGGGATCGGCCCTGCTTTCTTCATAGGCCCCAATCGCGCTTCGATTCACACCAATTTTTTCAGCAAGGCCAGATTGCGTGAGTTTTCTAGCCTTACGAAGTACCTTGAGATTTGTCGGTAAATAGTTCATTGTGGCTAAATTAAATATAATTCCAATAGACTTAGCTTTTATCTCTAACCAAGCATTTGATATTCTTGGTTAACTTTGAACACAGTATACTTTTATTCACCTTCAATAATTTAGGACATGAGAGCCTCAACCATCTTATCTACTTTATTTATTACATTTTTCTTTTCGGTAGGCGCTGGCGCGCAAATGATTTGTGGCCTTCAAGCATATCATCCCGTCAATTGTGAACATGGTCTTCAAGCGTTAGAAGAAGATATGTTCAGCTTTGTGCCACCTCCTGCACATTTTGTGCCTGGAGTAGATAGAGCTGTTATCATTAATGTCACCTATACTGGGTTCAATGCTTCTGAGCAGATTGCTTTTGCATATGCTGTTGATATTTGGGCGGCCAATTTAACTTCAGGTGTTCCTATCCACATTGATGCCAATATGGTCTCACTCGGAGGTAGTACATTAGGTTTTGCTGGGCCAGTAACGTTAAGACGAAATTTTTCCGGCGCCCCCCAAACGAATACGTGGTATCCCATAGCCTTAGCCAATCAACTAGCTGGAGTGGATTTGGCGGCAGGTCAAGATGATGTCGCTTGCACATTCAATACTGATTTCAATTGGTATCTGGGAACAGATGGGAATACTCCAGGTGGTCAATATGATTTCGTTTCGGTAGTACTCCATGAATTGGGACACGGACTGGGCTTCATTGGTTCGGGAAATGTATCCGGTGGAGTTGGAACATACGGTAGCTCAGGAAGTCCATATATATATGATCGATTCACCGAAGAAGGCAACGGCACTGATATTCTTTCATATGCCAGTGGTACAAACGCCCTGGGCACAGCATTAACGTCGAACAGTGTGTATTGGAATGGCGCTTTTGCGCTTACAGCCAATAGTGGCACGCGCCCAAGGCTATATGCTCCTTCATCATGGAATGGAGGTTCCAGTTATTCTCACTTGAACGAGTCTACCTATCCGTCGGGAAATGCAAATTCACTCATGACTCCTTTCTTAGGATCGGCTGAAGCAATTCATAGCCCAGGACCTATCACTTATGCCATGTTTGAGGATATGGCGTGGATTGTTGGAGGATGTGAAATTCAATCTGTCGTTGCCGCAAACCAATTTCCATGCAATCCAGCAACCAATAGCTATAGCCAGCAGATTCAAGTGGATTTTATCAATCCGCCGGCTTCAGGATTTTTGACTGTCAATGGTTCAAACTATCCTATAACTTCTAGTCCGCAAACGGTCACTTTGAATAACCTGCCTTCAGATGGTTTGTCTGTTGATCTTGCCATCTCGTTTACGGCAGATGGAAGTTGTACATTCAATGCTAGCAATGTTTTTAACGCCCCGTCAGCCTGTTGCACCAACAATAGGTTGGTAGCTGTAGATATTGGCTTAAAACAAATAAGCATTCAGAATTATGGATCATGTACGATCGACCTTAGCAACTATCAGCTTTGTTCAGATTTGGCGTGTGACAACTTGTCTAATATGACGTTAGTTTCTGGAGCACTGAATTTAGGAGCCGGTTCAACGCTAGTCGTTCAATGGGACTCATGGGTGCCAGATTTGTCTGGAGCTGACATGGACTTATACTTGCCAAATCCAGACTATCTTTCTACCGATGATTTAGAGGATTTTACCCAATGGGGCAGCGCTGGGAATGGCCGCGAATCAGTTGCTGTGGCCAAAGGAGTGTGGAGTGTTGGGGATTTTATTACTGATGTTTCACCATTTTATTATACAGGAAATGGAACTCAAAATGGGGTGGGTTTTTGGGAAGGAAGTCCTCCTCCATGCCAGATAATTTCTTTGCTCGCTGGAATTCAGGGAATTTGTAATCTAAATGAATACACGCAAGAAGTGGTGATTGAATACGTCACTGCTCCTGCTACTGGGATGGTTGATGTCAACGGTCAATTGTTTGCGATTCAATCGAGTCCAATGTTGGTGTTCTTAAATGGATTGACAGCGAATAGTTCCTCTGTCAATGTCACAGTGCAGTTTACGGATGATCCCTTATGTTCGCTGACTGTGAACGGATTATTCAACGCGCCTGCTCCTTGTTTAACCACTTGTCCTCCCGATGTAACGGGGGACAATAAAATTGACCTTCAAGATTTACTGATAGCCCTCGCTGATTTTGGCTGCACGTCCAATTGCAATGCAGATATCAATAGTGATGGCACCACGGATTCGCTAGACTTGTTGTTTATGCTAGCGTTTTATGGTCTGTCTTGTCCGTGACCGGACATGTTTGATTTTCGACTGATTTCGAAACGTCTTGTCTTGATTTCTTCGCCGTCTAAAATGAGAAGGACATAGTAAGAATTTAGCAGATCGTTGACAGCAACTTTAAGCCGCTCAGAGCTGAATTTTCCAGTTTTGATGATCTTTCCATGAAGATCACAGATGTCGTAAATAGGTTTTTTCGATTGTGGGGAATAGTCGATTTCAAGATAATTTTGAGAATCGTCGAATGATAATTTGATGGGGTTGAAAAATGAGAACATATTTCTAGCGAGATTAGTAAGGTACTTTACTCATACGCTAGATTTCCCATTTGGTTACGCACCGGCTGTTACGGGCGATTCTAGTTTTTAATTGCTGCCACTTTTCGATAGTTGATTACATTTAAAGCCCAAAGTAAAGTTGGATGGAATCTAGAAAACGACTTACAGCCTTAATAGTTGATGATGAATCATTGGCTCGCGAGAATCTCAAACTCTTGCTGGATGAATTTTGTCCAGCGGTAGAAGTTGTGGGTATGGCCGGAGGTGTAATCGAGGCCAAACAGAAAATTTCAGATCTAAAACCGAAAGTGGTCTTCCTCGATATTAGGATGCCTAGCGGCGCGGAAGGGTTTGAACTATTGGAGAGTATCACGGATAAATCCTTCCAAGTAGTATTTGTTACCGCGTTTAAAGATTACGCGATAGAGGCATTAAATGCAAACGCAATTCACTATTTGCTAAAGCCAATTGACATCGAAGACTTGCAACATGCAGTTTCTAAATTGGTGGAATACGAGCAATCTTTTGCTGATTCTGATGTCAACTTAAGTATTTATTTGCAAAGCATGGTCGAGCTTACTTCAAATATGCTCGACCATAAGCAGCCAGCCAAGCTCACGCTTTTCCATAGCAAGGGGTTCAACGTTGTCAATACGGTAGACATTCTTCGACTTGAAGCGGATGGAGGTTGTTCAGCCTTTTTCTTTGCTGATGGATCAAAATACTTGGACACCAAGACACTAAAAACCTACGAGGATATTTTGGATTCTCATAGGTTTATTCGCGTCCATAAATCACATATTCTGAATCTTGATCACTTGAAGGAATACTCGAGCCATGATGGTCATTTTGCAATAATGAGTGATGGTTCTCAGGTGCCAATTGCCAGGGCCCGATTGAGTGCCTTTCTCACACAAACAAAAAGGATCGGTTAAAATTTACCGATGGTTTTGTTTTAACTACCAATCATTTCGTCAAGATGTCATTTGGTCGGTTCTCTCCTTTGAGACCTATTCAGATTCTCTAAATTACCGACACTACTCATTTAAATCTTGAGCTTATGTCTAATTTGATCAATGCCATCATCGTGGATGATGAACAATTCGCCAGAGAGAATCTTAAAATGTTGGTAGAAGAGTTTTGCCCTGAGGTGAATATTATGGACATGGCCAAGAGCGGGGCTGAAGCTAGAAAACTTGTTGATGAACTGAATCCAGATCTTGTCTTTCTGGACATTATGATGCCGGGAGAAGATGGTTTTTCTTTTTTGCAGCAAGTTGAAAACCGCAGGTTTGCAGTTATCTTCACAACAGCTCACAATGAATTTGCTCTCAAAGCAATCAAGGAGCAAGCAATTGATTACCTCGAAAAACCAATCAATATTGAAGATTTACAACTTGCTGTTCAAAAAGCTCAGAAGCATAAGAAGACCGCGCCAGGACAAAACTTAAGCGATGATCTAATCACTCAGATCCTGGAAAACATGGCCCTTACTAACTCACACGAGAAGACCTCTATACCAACGCGTGATGGCTTGGCAATTGTTAAGAATTCTGAGATCATCCATCTCGAGGCGAGTGAGAGTTATACGACCATATTTTTGACCGATAATAGAAAATACCTGAGTTCAAAAACAATCAAAGTATATGAGGACAAACTAAGTGATCAGATGTTCTTTCGTACGCACAAGTCACACATTATCAATATAGCACATCATCTCAAAGAGTTTAAAAGATCGGAGGGAAATGTGGCCGTCATGAGCAACGAAGTCGAGATTCCTATTTCAAGGAGAAAGCTAACTTCGTTCCTCGATCGATTAGCCGCTATGTAATGAGGAGACTCTCTATAATTTTATTTTTTGTATGCCTAGCATATCAACTCTCTGCGCAGAAGTATAGCTTCATTCAGTATACCGGAGCCGATGGACTTGCGCAATCTCAAGTACAGTGTGTATTTCAAGATTTGCAAGGATATCTATGGTGTGGAACTTTGGGGGGAGCGAGTAAATTCAATGGTCGAGAATTTGTCAATTACTCGGCCAAGGATGGATTGTTTGGTACGCATATAAACAGCATAAGTCAGCTGGACGATAATAGAATCGTATTCGGAACGCGCGGGGGAATTTCTATTCTGGAAAAGGACAGTATGCAAAGTTTTCTATTTCCCGGAGCTCTGGCTGAAGCCCAAGTAAATGACATGCTTCAATTGGCTAGTGGCGATCTATGGATTGGAACCAATTCGGGTTTGCTCGTTTTTAATGGTAGCGAAATTGTTCAGGTCGATTCCAATCATGGTGGGTATCAACAAAACATCAAAAAAATCCTGAGGACTGAAACTGAAAAATGGATCTTAGTTACACGGGATGCAATTTTAGAGGTTGAAGGCCACAATACAAAAGACATTTATCGAGCAAGTGAAGAAACAATTCTCTTCGATGCCGAATACGATCAGAATGGAACTTTGTGGGTTGCTTGTAAGAATCCTGGATTGATCTCAATCAGGGGAGGAGAAGTCAAAGAGTATTCTGTTTTAGACGGACTCATCAGCTCCAGTATGGCTGATGTCCTTGTTGATAGCAAAAACAACGTCTGGTTATCATCTATTCACGGTGTCACGAAATTCAATCGTTCTAGAGTGGTTAATTATACCACCTACAGTGGACTGCCGGTAGATGATATTCTTAAGACGCTAGAAGATGATGAAGGAAATATCTGGATCGCGACGCAAGGTGGAGGATTGGTAAAGTTTATTGGTGATAATTTTGAGAATTTCACTGTAGAAGACGGACTTTGTAGTTCGGCGATTATGTCAATTGCCGAAGACTCTCTTGGTGCAACGTGGTTTGCCAGCTACGATAACGCAGTTTGCCGATTGCAAAATGGTAAGTTCGAGCATTTCAACCTAGACAAATACACCACGAATAACAAGCGTTTTTGGAGCAGTTTATATGATTCTTCTGGACAGATGTGGCTGGGTTCTTCAAATAATTTAGTGCGATACTCAAATGGAGAGTTCCAAGGCTTTAGTAAGGACAATGGGTTGAGCAGTTCTAAAGTTTTATGTCTTCACGAAGATTCTGAAAGAAGATTGTGGATTGGAACTTCTTCGGGTCTAAACTATTTAGACTCATTGTCCTCAACAAAGTTTAAAAACATTGAAGCTCTGCAAGGCATTCGAGTTCGTGGAATTACAAGCGATACAAGCGGCAAGTTGTGGTTGGCTAGTAAAATGGGAGTATGGTGTATTGGAAATCAGGATACGGTCCAATATACCGTTGATGACGGACTTGCCGATATGTCTACCTATTGTGTGGATGTTGATGCGTATGGAAGAGTTTGGGTAGGAACAGGTGGGGGGTTGTGTTTTCTGGATGGTACCACGTGGCAAACCGTTGGGACTGAAAATGATTTAGGCAATTTACTTATCAATTTTATCCAGTGTATTGGAGATCAAATTTGGGTTGGGTCGAATGACGGGTTGTACCGTTGTTTTTTAGGTGAATATGCAAAGGCGGATGAATTGCGTTTTGATCATTACACCATCGAAGATGGCTTGGTCGACCTAGAAACGAATCTTAACTCTGCATTTATCGACAGCAAAAATCAATTCTGGTTTGGCACGGCCAATGGACTTGTTCGTGTGGATATGGACGAAGGTATTCGAAGCCCTGAGCGAATTAAGCCACGGATATATTTAACGGAATTGGCAATTAATTTGGAGACTCCGGACTGGAAGGCTTTGGGGGTTGAACGTTCGGTTTCTGGAACCTTACCAGATTTTCTTGAGGTAGAACATAGTCAGAATCATTTCACATTTTATTTCGATGGAATTAGCATGACATATCCAGAGGATGTCAGGTACCAGTTCATGCTTGAAGGCTTTGATAGGGATTGGCAACCCGTGACTACGGCCAATTTTGCCAATTACTCGAACCTGCCTTTTGATGAGATGAAATTTAAGGTTCGAGCCATTGGTAAGGCTGGTTCAGTGAGTGAAGACGCTTCCTTTGTATTTTGTATTTCACCACCTTTTTGGCAATCGTGGTGGTTCATTGTATTGAGTATTTGTGCATTGGTTGGATTGGTGTTGGTGGTATACCAGCGACGTAAGAGAGAGTTGATCATCAAGTTAGAAAAGGAAAAATTTGAATACCGATCCAAAATGTTGTTGCTAGAACAGCAGACTTTGAATTCGAGTATGAATCGACATTTTATTTTCAATGCCCTCAATTCCATTCAATACTACATCAATAGACAGGATAGATTATCTGCCAATAAGTACTTGTCGGCTTTTGCAAAATTGATACGTAAAAACCTAGACAGCTCCCAAGTAAATCTTACGTCCTTACGTGATGAGGTAGAGCGTTTGGAGCTTTATTTGTCATTGGAACACATGCGTTTTCAAGACAAATTTTCCTACCGTGTTGAGGTAGGTGAGGATGTTGATCTGGATGCTACTAAAGTACCTGCGATGCTCCTTCAGCCATTTTTGGAAAACAGTATTTGGCACGGTATTTTACCAAAAGAAGAACCCGGAGAAATATTGATCCGTATAACTCGTTCAGGTGGGAGTATCGAATTTACAATTACAGATAATGGGATCGGCATCGAGACGAGTTTGAGGAATAAACAGGCCAGTGGTAGTCACATTTCTCAGGGGATGTCAATCACCTCAAGCCGCATAGAACTGTTAAATAAGATGTCTGGTGAACGTGTTGAATTGCACGGTCCATACGAGGTTCATGATGCTGAGGATGCTGTATTGGGTACTGAAGTGAAGATAATTTTACCAATTAATTTTCATGAGATTTACCCCAATTAATTTTGGTTAATCGACTGATCTTCACTATATTTGTCTGTGTTGTGATGTACAACAATACAATAGAATGAAAAAATTCATATACATATTGACCCTTTTGTTTGTTATGACTCTGATGTTTACGGGTTGTACAAAGCTTGATGTGATTGATCCGGAAGGAGATGTTGAGCAGTACGATTATCGTGGATTTGAAGGTGATGAAATGGATGGTGATGATTCGGCAGCCGACTTTGGCGAAGAAGATGAAGATGATGACGGCATCACTGATGAAGATGATGACGAAGATGAGGATGATAGTGATACTCAACGTGGTTCTGCTACGATCTAATCACCTTTTCTGAATGTTTACGAGCTGCTTGTCCTAAGCGGCTTTTTTTGTGCCCAATTTTTTTTGTATTCCCTTGCAAAACAGTCGATTCGATGAAAATTTGATTGGACTAGTTATTTCGCTTCGCAAATAAAATGCTAAAATAATTAGCTTTAAAAGAAAAACATATTAAATTAGCACCCCCCTTTTGCGAGAGGATTACCTATTTCGAATTATTTATTTTCAATTGACCCATTATGCAGGAGAGATCAATCATGCACTTGGATCTCGATACATTTTTTGTTTCGGTGGAGCGGCTAATGGATAGCCGCTTAAGAGATCTGCCCATCCTTATTGGAAGTACAAGTGACCGTGGTGTGGTAGCTTCTTGTAGTTATGAAGCTCGGTCATTTGGAGTGCATTCGGCCATGCCTATGAAACTTGCACGAGACTTATGTCCTGAGGCGATAGTGATTCGGGGAAATTCTTCAAACTACATGAAGTATTCCCAAATAGTAACTGAGATCGTCAAAGAACATGTCCCGCTGTATGAAAAATCGTCGATCGACGAGTTTTATGCCGACTTAAGTGGAATGGATAAATTTTATGGCTGCATGATGTTTGCGCATGAGCTTAGACAAAGAATTATCAGAGAGTCCGGACTGCCTATTTCATTTGGCTTGTCCAATAACAAAACAGTCTCTAAAATAGCTACAGGTGAGGCAAAACCTAACAATGAGATACAAGTGTGTAAAGGGGAAGAAATGCCTTTTCTCGCGCCCTTATCGGTGAAAAAAATACCTATGGTGGGAGACAAAACGTACCAAACTCTTAGGCACTTGGGAGTGAAGGTTGTGCAGACAGTACAAGAGATGCCCATGGAGTTGATGGAAACTGTTCTTGGGAAGCATGGTGTAATGATCTGGAAAAAAGCAAGGGGACTGGACAATAGTCCGGTTGTTCAACACAATGAGAGGAAATCAATAAGTACGGAGCGTACTTTTGAGCGAGATACAATTGATATAGGTAAACTGAAGGGGATCCTGGCTGCAATGGCCGAAAACTTGGCGTTTCAATTGCGGCGCGGACAAAAACTAACCGCTTGTGTTACAGTCAGGATTCGATATTCTGATTTCAATACGTATACTCTTCAGAAGAGAATAGCTTATACCTCGGCAGATCACACATTGCTCCCGCAAGTGATGGAGCTGTTTGATAAATTGTACAATAGGCGTTTGTTGGTTCGATTGGTGGGTGTCCGGTTTAGTCACCTTGTGGGAGGAGGGTATCAGATCAACCTTTTTGACGACACAGAAGAACGTGTCAATCTTTACCAAGCCATGGATAGAATGAGAATACGCTACGGCGATCGAGCAGTCATATCAGCCGCAGGTATGGGAGCACGAACGATTGGAGGACCAAATCCATTCAATGGTGAACCACCAATCCTCTTGGCAAATAGAAAGACCTAAGTGGAGAGACACTTCAATGCGGTAGTCCAAGTTGACCGCGATATACCAGCTTGACCAATAGATGATTCAGTAATAATTCATAAATTATCAGCGATGTGTGGACGATATACCACGGTAACCAAGATTAAGGCTATTGAAAAAAGGTTCAATGTTCAAGCTAGTCAGCCACTGCTGTACGAGCCGAATACGAATATTTCTCATGGCGAATATGCTCCTGTTATTACGGGGGACAAGCCACATGATCTGCAGTTCTTCCAATTTGGTCTCACTCCAGCTTGGGCGAAGAAGCAATTTTATATGATCAATGCACGAGCTGAAGGAGATCACAACAAACAAGACGATCCCAGCTATACAGGAGAAATGGGCATTGTCAATAAACCCATGTTTCGAAAGTCAATTCGCTCCCAGCGTTGCCTCATTGTGGCCGATTGCTTCATCGAAGGCCCCCAAAAAGAAAAACTCAACATGCCTTATGTCGTCTACCTCCGAAATGGGGAACGCCCTTTCGCCATGGCCGGAATTTGGGACTGCTGGGTCAACGAAATGACGGGTGAGCTCATCAATTCATTTGCAGTTATTACTACAGTGTCCAACGACTTGATGACCCAAATTGGCCATCACCGGTCACCCGTTATCCTTAATCCAGATGAAGAGCAAAATTGGATTGACCCTAGTCTGCCTTTAGCCGAAGTTACCTCCCTACTCAAACCATTTCCAGCAGAGCGATTAAATGGTTACCCGATTTCTTCGGATATTAAAAATCCCAGACTGAATGGGTCTCAACTACTAGAACCTACCGGGCAAAGAATCTATAAGGAATATGACTTCGAGATATACAAAGAGATCGAAGTCTTTGGAATGGGTGAGTCTAGAGCACGAAACAGAAAGAAAAATGAAGACGAACAAGGTCAACTGTTCTGATTATTCCCTTTGCTTTTCTGTAGATCTTGGTCTGTGTTTCTATTCTGAAATCTTTTGCTTTGTACCTCAACTGTCATTCATATTATTCCCTGCGATATGGGACCATCAAGCCGACTGAACTACTGGATCTTGCGGTTGGTAATGGTCTGAAATCACTGGTGTTCACCGATATTAATAGCACTTCTGCTTGTCTTGATTTTGTTCGACTCAGCGAAAAACGAGATATTCTTCCAGTCATTGGAATCGATTTCCGCAATGGAGCCGATCAAATATATGTGGGTATTGCTAAGAATAATGCAGGCTTTAAAGAACTCAACGAACATTTGAGTGAGCATATCCACAGCCGCACAGTCTTTCCTGATCGAGCGCCGAATTTCAAAAATGCATTTGTTGTTTATCCCTTCAAAACATTTCTTGGGCAAGACCTTCTGGAACATGAATTCGTGGGAGTGCACAGCAAACAGATACCGAAATTAAGATTGTCACCATGGTTGAGTATGACGGATAAAATGGTGGTTTTGCAAACAGTGACCTTTCGCAATAAAAAAGATTTCAATGCGCACCGTCTACTTCGAGCTATTGACAACAATACATTGCTTAGTAAACTTTCTATTTCCGAAGAGGGAGAGATGTGGCATCAAATGAGTCCTCTCAATGATCTTCTTACAGACTTTGAAGATTTTTCTGAGATCATCGACAATACCAACCATCTTATTAGTCAGTGCTCGATAAATTTCACTTTTGGGACTGAACAACCACATAAAAACTTACAGAGCTATACTTCGAGTAAGGAGGAGGACTATCTATTGCTAGAGAAGTTGTGCGAAGAGGGAATGGGTTATAGGTATCCCAAGCCAAATAAGAAGATATTGGACCGCGTGAAGATGGAGTTAAACATGGTCCGTGAAAAGGATTTCCTTTCCTACTTCCTTATCAATTGGGATATTACCTCCTACGCGAGAAGCAAAGGCTATTTTTATGTGGGACGGGGAAGCGGAGCCAATAGTGTGGTGGCCTATATCCTGCGTATTACCGATGTCGATCCTATTGAACTGGATTTGTACTTCGAGCGTTTTATCAATCTGTACAGAAAGAATCCGCCAGACTTTGATATTGATTTTTCGTGGACTGATCGTGATGATGTGACTCGGTACATCTTCAATCGCTTCGATCATGTTGCGCTGATTGCAACGTATAGTACCTTTCAATACCGCGCAGTTGTGCGTGAATTGGGAAAGGTGTTTGGACTTCCAAAGCATGAAATTGACGTGCTTACCAAGGGTCAATTTCGCATGGACAAACTTGATCGACTGGCCAAGTTGGTATTGCAGTACAGCACACTTATTCAAGAGTTTCCCAACCATTTGAGCGTGCACGCCGGTGGAATTCTCATCTCCAATACACCGATAAGTTCGTTCACAGCAACCTTCTTACCTCCCAAAGGATACCCAACTACTCAGTTTGATATGGTTGTAGCTGAAGATGTGGGTCTGTATAAGTTCGATATTCTTAGTCAGCGTGGTTTAGGAAAAATCAAGGATGCCGTAGAAATAGTAAAATACAATCGACCCCAGGAAGAACTTATCGATATCCATGATATCAAGAGGTTTAAGGAGGATGAACGTATCAAAGACATGCTGCGAAACGCCGAGGCCATCGGATGTTTTTATGTTGAGTCACCTGCGATGAGAATGCTGTTGCGGAAGCTGCGTGTAGACGACTATTTGGGACTTGTAGCAGCTAGTTCTGTCATCAGACCTGGAGTGGCACGAAGTGGAATGATGCGGGAATATATATTGCGGTTTAGATTTCCTGAACGGCGAAAGGATGCAAATCCAATTTTACTGGATATTATGCCCGAGACTTTTGGTGTGATGGTCTATCAAGAAGACGTGATCAAAGTAGCTCATTATTTCGCCGGATTGGATATGGGCGAAGCCGATGTCCTGCGAAGAGGGATGTCAGGGAAATTTCGATCGAGAGAAGAATTCAAAAAAGCACAAGGAGCCTTTTTCGAAAAGGCCAAACAGAAAGGTCATGAAACCAAGTTAGTGGATGAAATTTGGAGGCAGATTGAAAGTTTTGCCGGTTATGCTTTTGCCAAAGGGCATTCGGCTTCTTACGCGGTAGAGAGCTATCAAAGTCTGTTTTTAAAAGCCTACTATCCACTTGAATATATGGTGGCTACGATCAATAATTTCGGGGGATTTTATCGAACAGAACTGTATGTGAATGAGGCGCGGATGCATGGAGGGATTATAGAAGCTCCTTGCGTAAATCGATCGGGAGCTGAGACAGTCATTTATGGAAAAAATATTTTTCTTGGCCTGGGTATGGTCAAGGAGTTGGAACACCAAACCATCAAATTGATCTTGGCCAATAGAATGGAAGTGGGTCCCTATGAATCACTGGTGGATTTTGTAAGTCGGGTGAATTTGTCTCAAGAACAACTAGCGATAGTGGTGCGAATCGGAGCGTTTCGATTTTCAGGAAAATCAAAAAAAGAACTGTTATGGCAGTCACATTTTCTGTTGGGTAAAGCCAAGAAGAAGATCAACCCAGAGCGCACCTTGTTTTATGAGCAACCGCGATCGTTCGAACTTCCGGAATTGTCTTCTGATGTGGCAGAGGATGCCTTTGATCAGATGGAGCTACTTGGATTTTCACTAGAAGATCCATTTGCGCTCCTGCGCGAAGAAAAACCTTCAACAATACTAGCTGCAGACCTCCCAAATCATATAGGTAAGGAAGTTGAGATTGCTGGTTATCTGGTAACCGTAAAAAATACTAGAACCCACAATGGAAAAGAGATGTACTTCGGAACATTTTTGGATTTGGAAGGGGCTTGGCTTGATACCGTTCATTTCCCCCCTGTGGCTGAACAATTTCCTTTTCGCGGACGTGGAATTTATGTCATCAGAGGAAAAGTTATCGAAGAATTTGATTGCATAAACATAGAGACTACCTCAATGGAAAAGTTGGCCATTGTGGAAGATCCGAGGTTTTCAGATTCACGAACTACGACTCGGATACGGCATAAACAAGATGTAGAAAAATCTTCCCGTCAATGGGAAACGGAAAGCTAAACCACATGGACAAGAATTTGAATCGAGGTAGAGGAGCTCAAAGTAATCCCGACAATAAATTTGCTAGCAATACCTACAAAACAGAGGACGCCTATAAGAATCATTGCCACATGGAAGAAGAGCCAGTAGAATCCAACGCAACGACTTTCATTCAGGTTCATCCAAAAACAGTCTTAAGTAAAAATACGAGCAAGGACCTATCATTTGATTATTCGATCAACCCTTACCAGGGATGCGAACATGGTTGCGTTTATTGCTATGCCCGAAATTCTCATCAATACTGGGGATATGGCCCCGGAAAAGATTTTGAAACGAAGATTCTCTACAAATCAGACGCTGCTGAACTCTTAACTAAAGCCTTCAAATCAAAGAGCTGGAAACCACAAGTTGTTCTCCTTTCAGGAAATACCGATTGCTACCAACCTTTGGAGAGGAAACTGGGCATTACTCGTGAGCTACTCAGAGTGTTTTTGAGGTACAGAAATCCCGTTTCTATTATCACCAAAAACAGCCTTGTTCTCAGAGATTTGGACTTGTTAAAGGAGCTTAACGAACTTGGACTCCTCCGCATGACTTTGTCGATAACAACACTTTTAGAAGACACACGTCGCAAGATGGAACCGCGCACAGCATCAGTGAAACAACGACTAAAAACTCTCGAAATACTCACGAAAAATGGCATATTGGTCAACGTCAATTTGGCACCGATTATTCCAGGAATAAATAGTCATGAAGTGTTCGATCTCGTCAAGGCTGTTGCTCAGATTGGTGCCAATTCTGTAACCTATATTATAGTTAGGTTAAATGGTGAGGTGGGCGCTGTATTTGAAGAATGGGTTAAATTGGCTTTTCCCGAACGTGCCGAGAAAGTGCTTATGCTAATCAAGGAGACACATGAAGGAAAGCTTAACGAAAGCAAGTGGGGAACAAGAATGACTGGAAGCGGAAGTATTGCCGATTCGATTAGAAATATGGTCCAAATTGCCTCCAGAAAATATGTAAAAAACAAGGAACTACCGCCACTCAACACCTCCATGTTTGTGCGAAATGTGAAAGGACAAATGTTCCTATTTGAAGAAACTTAGGGGTACGCACCTCTTTCCCTCAAGTTAAAGCGCACCCCACAGTTCCTTACCGCAGTCCTAGACCTTTTTGCCGAGCAAAAGAATGTCGTTCACAATGACTTCAGTCACATATTTTGGGTTTCCTTCCTTGTCCTCGTATTTTCTGTGAGTGAGCTTTCCTTCAACGGCCACCTGGCTTCCTTTTTTGAGAAAATTTTCGGCAAGTTTGGCCTGACTTTCCCAAGCGATGACATTATGCCAATGCGTGTCTTCCACTTTGTCTCCATTTTTGTCTTTGTAGCTCTCCGAAGTGGCTAATGGAAATGCTGCTTTTTGCTTTCCGCTGTCGAAAGTTTTTAACTCGGGATCTTTGCCGAGGTGGCCTATCAATAGCACACGATTTCTAATTGAATTCACGATGTAAATTTTAATGAATGATTTGTTTTCGAATTCAAAAGTGCGTCAGCGATCTAACCTAAGTCGTTGATTAAACGTCTATAAACGTATATATGCGTTTATTCAACGACTAGCCCCTTTATTGACGGAGAAAAGGCTAAACAAAAAGGTTAAATTGGTCCCTCAAAGCAATAAGAATAATTCGAATTAAGTTATCTCACTGTCCAACGTGCAGGTTAAGCTGGACGCGAAATTGAATACGACTATGACTAAACTCCTCATCACTGGGTTGCTGTGTCTGCTATTCTTGCAGAACCATGCTCAAGTAGAAGACAAAAACATCGCACTGGGAATCAATGCGACAGGTTTCGTTTCGAAATTCATTTCTCCCAACGATAATTTTTCTATAATTGAACAAACACCTCTTGGCTTTTGGGGCTATTTTGGCAATGTGACCGCATTTCGAGCTGGTATTGGGTTGAACTACAACAATAGATCAACATCATCCAATGTTTCTGATCAAACGCTGACTGAAAATGCTATAAATGCATTGTTACGACTAGGTGTTGAGCGGCGTATCCGATTGGCTGATAGGACCAAGCTGATTTTAGGAGCCGACGTAATTGGGAACTTCACGGAGTCAAAAATTGTTACAAATGGAACGTTTGATACCACAACAGTCTTTGATAAATCAACAAGCGTTGGCCTCGGGTTTATAGGAGGTCTTCAATTTAACTTTTCATCTAGAATCGGCATCCGTAGTGAAGCGGGCATCAATCTACTTTATTCAGAAGGAACATCAGGAAATGAATCTGTGAACTTCCCAAGTATCAATACAAATTCGAATGTGAAAGGCACTTCTGTGAATATGGATTTACTCAATGCCTTAGTGTTGGTTGTTCATCTTTAATGAATATGTAAGCACCTACAAATCAATAACATGGAGTGTTTGCGCGAGATATTTGTAACTTGCCAATTGTAAAAATTTACCATGAAAAAACTACTTTTTCCACTCAGTCTGCTAACTGCTCTACTTGTTTATTCATGCACTAAGCCAGTTGAACCTGCTCAAGGATCCCTGGTTCCCATACTCCCAGATACCGAATACAATTACCGTGATGTCGTTCCTGAGGAAATGTCATTCATGGGAGAGATTCCTTACACAGGGACAAACATAGATGAGACCGTTACATTAGGACGTGTCTTATTCTATGACAAAAAAATTAGCTTTAACAATAGAACTTCCTGCGCATCTTGTCACTTGCAAACAAATGGGTTTGCTGATAAGTCCTCTTTCAGTGAAGGTTTTCAACTGCTGGAGACTCCACGAAATTCTATGACCATTGTGAACACGGCTTGGACCGGGCCTTATTTTTGGGATCAACGAGCAGAAGTGCTTGAAGATCAGGTTCTGATGCCGATTGAAAACCATATTGAAATGGGAATCGATGATGTTCAGAAGTTGGTCGTTAAGATTGAGGCATTGGATTATTACAAGCCATTATTCTCAAAAGCCTTCGGCAGCGACGTGATTAATGTAGAAAATATTTCAATTGCTCTTGCCGACTTTATGAGGGCAATAGTGTCTTATCGTACAAAGTTTGACGAAGGGCAGGATATTGAATTTGCCAATTTCAGTGTACAGGAAATGGAAGGTAAACTCTTGTTTGAAAATGAAATGCAATGCGCAAGCTGCCACAATGGGCCACATTTTAGAGGCTGGGGATCTGCGAATATTGGACTTGAAATGGAGTACGTCGATGAGGGCCAAGGCGAATGGCAGGAAGGAATGGAAGGATGGTTCAAGATTCCTTCTTTAAGGAATGTAGCAGTAACTGGTCCATACATGCACGACGGTCGTTTTTCAACTTTGGATGATGTTCTCAATCATTATAGCACGGGAATTGTAGATCACCCGTCATTGGATTTCAGATTGCAGAACAATTTTGGAGGTTGGGAAATTGATGACGTTCCGGTTGAGGCAATAAAGATGAATATGACAACGCATGAGAAGGAGGCACTGAAAGCATTCTTGAAGACTTTGACAGATCATGAATTGCTTGATGACCAGCGTTATGCAGATCCTTTCCAAATGGTTTCTAATTAGTCCAACGTTATTGCGAAATTTGTCGTCTATAGTCTCAAACGACAAAACATGAAAAATTCTATACTTTGCCTAAGTCTGCTTTTGATAAGTGCGATGGCCATTGCTCAGTACGAAGTTCCTAACGGAGATTTTGAGGAATGGGACTACTTCAACACGTGGAATCTTTCACCTGCTGAATGGATGACTCCGAACATGCAATTGCTGGCGCCGGTTGAAATCGATTCCAATGCATATGAAGGGAATTTTGCCATGAGGGTTACACCATTGTTGGGTTTTGAAACCTCATCGGCTACGGCACAGACTTCCTTTTTAATCAACGAAATCCCTGAAGAATTTTCTTTTCGCGTAAAGTCTTTTATCGAAGAAGGAGAGACCGATAGCATTCGTGTCTCTTTGAGTTTTGTTGAATCGGAAGATGCGCAGTCGGTTCTATATTCTGTTGCATGGACAGCCACCACATCTATTGATGATTGGACTTTGGTGAGTCTTCCATTGGATACAGAAGTGCTGGGGGTGTCAATGATTAGAATAGATGTAAGATGCGGTTACAATGGAGCTCTCGGTGGTGGTCCTTGGAATTCGTGGATCAGTGTTGACGATATGAAGTTTGGTGCATCTACTGGGGTTCATTTCGAAGACTCTTGTTTGAAGCCATTTGACTTGACTTTGGCAGGAGATCAAATCACAACTCAAGGGTGCGGTGTTAAAGGTCAAGAGATGTCAATGGAAATATTTGATTTAAGCGGAAAAATTCTCGCTAAGAATCGCGGAGTTTCAATTGGAATTGATGAATTTGCCGAAGGCATTTACTTAGTTAGAGCATACAGTGCTGGTGTCCCTGTGGTTACGGAAAAGTTTGTTCTCCGTTAGGATTTATATCCTCCAGGTCAATAACAACAATATATGACTAGAGGGTTTTGGGTTTTTCTTTTTTTAAGCATAGCGCTATGCGCAAATGGGCAAGAGCATGCAACTTACTATGGGATCAATGCCTCACAGTTTGTCAATAGTTTTATTTCCCCAAATAACGTCATTACTCCTGGCCAGCTGAACAGTTTCGGAGTTCACTTTTATTTCGTGGATGGCAATCGCGCAACTCGCATTGAGATTGGGGCCTCCAATTTGGACGAGTTGAACAGCTTTACTGGCGGCAATGAATTTGCTGTGTTGATCGATTCACGGTTTGGATATGGAAGAGAGAGAAGAATTGAACTTTCAGACCGATTGCTTTTTTCTTGGGGGGCAGGATTTCGCGTTGGACATCGACGTCAAAGTGATGATGAGAATTTTGAATTTGTGTTTTCTAGTGGAGGGAATATTTTCACAGGAATTCAGTACAATATAGCAGATCACCTATACTTGCGTTCAGAGGCTGGAATTGTTGGTGTTTTGGAGTTGCAAGGAAACGATTTTGATGACGGAAGTGGATTCCCATTGCCACAGATTGATGGCTTCGCTGCTGGCGCAGGAATGGATCTGTTGAATGCTCTAATTCTAATCGTAAAATTCTAATGAAAAAATGGAGCTATTGGGAGTCTCCTTTGGGCTGCATGGAAGTGAAGGACGATGGTTTTGCTATCAAAGAAATTGCATTTGCGGAATCGCGAAAAAACACCAAGGAAAGTGCTGAATTAGGACGTCGAATGATGGAGCAGTTGGAGGCTTATTTTTCGGGTGATCTCGATGAGTTTAATATTTCATTAAGTCCAGAAGGGAGCGAATTTCAAATGAAAGTGTGGGCTGAGCTGCAAAAGATTCCTTTTGGAATGACCAGAAGCAATGGACAGTTGGCAAGGATATTGGGTGATCCAAAATTATCAAGAGCAGTGGGATTGGCCAATGGAAAAACCCAATCGCTATCGTCATACCGTGCCATAGAGTTATTGGTTCAGATGGCTCGCTGACAGGATATGCTGGAGGATTGGATCGTAAAAAAGCCTTGCGTCAAATTGAGGGAAGGGAATTTCAGGTGGAATTGTTCTAATCGGAATCAGTTATCTTCATCCCATGTAAAGGAAAAAAGTAACTGGAATCGGCGGCATTTTTTTTAAATGCGATAATCCTGCTGATATGCGCAATTGGTATCGCGACAATCTGGGCTTAGTAACCAATGAGTATGGGTCTACTTTCGAGTTTAGAAAAGGTGATAATCCGAATCAAGTAGGACATCTTCAGTGGAGTCCTTTTGAGAAAAAGACAAAATACTTTGAGCCATCGAAGAAGGAATTTATGATCAATTATCGTGTGGAGAATTTGGTGGAATTGGTGGATGACTTGCGAAAAGCAGGAGTGACAATTTGCGACGAAATTGAAGAGTTTGACTATGGAAAATTTGTCCATGTCATGGATCCTGAAAACAACAAAATTGAATTGTGGGAACCAGTCGATCAGGTATATAGCCACATGGCTGAGGGTGATACCACCACGTGAAAAAATCCCTTGCACGTGTGTCGTACAAGGGATTAATGTTTTCTACTTGATCTTCCATCTAAGTCCGCCGTACGCCATGCGTCCAAAGACAGGACCCCAAATCAATGAAGCATCAAAATGCTCTCCAAATGGATCTTCAGATGCGATGATAGCATTTGGCTGACGGTAATTTGTCAAGTTTTCAGCACCTAGGTAGATTTCAAATGCAGGACCAAAAACGCGAGTAATCTGTGCATTGACAACCACATATGGATCAGACCATTCAGGCAACTCATATTCTTCTGGATTGGCTTGAGTATTAGGAATTCTCTTTTGACCTATAACCTGTGAAGTGACGTCAAATCTCCACTGTTGGTCTTTATCACCCAATCGTGTCTCGTAAGCTAAGTTTACAAAACCTCTATGAGAGGCTACGAGTGGTTTTGCGAGCAGATCCTCTCCATAAGTAGCCTTGACGTCTAACCATCGATAAGCCAAACGGATGTCAAATCTTTTGAACGCCGACCAGCTAAATTCTGCTTGTGCGCTGTTTGAATAGGACTTACCATTCAAGTTATAGAAACTTGCAACTCCGGCAGTTTCTAAATCAACAATCATTTGGTTTTCAAATTGCGTGCGGTATACATCCAATGAAAGCGTTGCATCTCTGTAATTAAGTTTGAACTTGTGAAGATATGTGATGCCACCGTTCCATGCGATCTCAGGCTTCAGGCCAAAGCCAGGGTTTGAATCGTCTCCTTGGATATCCCACTTGCGTGAGCTGGCCAACAAGCCAACATTCTCCATGATAACGTTCGGTGTGCGGAATCCTCTGCCTGCAGCTAATTTGATAGAGCTATTCTCCGTCAAGCTATATCGGAAGTGAAGTCTTGGAGTAGCGATAAGACCATAGGTGTTGTGGTAATCTGCTCTAGCTCCAAGGACCAAACTTAGTACTTCGAGGTTATTCCATGTGTACTCGAAAAAAGCACCAGGAACCTGCTCCACTCGAGCATAGGAGATGCTATCGAGTTTCTCATCGAACTCATCATAAACGTAACTCAAACCAGTGGTAAACTTGTGGTTGTCGCTACCAATGTGTGATTGAAAGAGGAAATTACCTCGGAATGAGAGTTGTTCACCTTCATAAGCAACGGGTCCAAATGTTGAATTCTGACGATGCCAAGTGCTGCTTATCTGCGTACCGATACTTTGCCAATCTTTTTCTTGAAAGATATACCCAGTCTTTGCCGATGCGTCAAATGTTGAGGTGTTCATGACAGCCCCCCACAATTGTGTCGAATTCTCATTGCCTGGGCTGAAATCATATTGTCCGGCAATGTTTTCTTGTTCCATCCAAGTCACTTGATAGCGACCATTCAATCCTCTATCTCCTTTATAGTGCCATTCATTTCTGACGATAAAGTCTTTCTTCAAAGGGTTGTCAAGGAAGCCGTCATTGTTTTGATCCCAACGCACGTTACCATACTCTCCGTGTGTTAGAAGTGTAGTTCCCCATTTTTCACCAACAGGCTGCATGAATCCAGCATTGAGCTCAATTCTACCACCTTGATTCCCAAACACATTGATATACATGCGTTCGGCGTTGATTGGGTTCTTCATCCCTACGTTGATTTGACCAGTGATGCTCTCATATCCAGCTGTCACCGAACCAGCACCTTTAGAAATTGCAATTTGGTCTACCCATGTTCCAGGGATATAGGTAAGTCCATAGATGCTTGAAAGTCCGCGAACAGTCGGGATATTGTCTTTCAGGATCTGTGTATACTTTCCATCGAGGCCAAGCATTCTAATTTGCTGAGTTCCCGTCACTGCATCTGTATAAGATGCATCGATTGATGCATTCGTTTCGAACGCTTCTGAGAGATTACAACAAGCAGCTTTGCACAGTTCTTGTTCGCCAATAGTCTGTGAGACAAGCGGATCGATCAAAGACATTTCTGTTGACTCTCTTTCACTGATAATTTGGGCTTCACCCAGTTGTGCGCCTAGCTGCAGGTTTATGTTGAAGAAGACCTCACCGTTGTAGTTGAGCGTATCGCTTTGATAACCAACGAAGGAAATAATCAATTGATTGGATTCTTCGATTGAATTGATGACAAAATTACCATCTAAATCAGCCGATGTGGCTGTCGTTGTACCCAGCCAATTGATGTAAGCTCCAGGTAGAGCTTCCGCGGCCAGTGATTCTGTTGCTGTTGATTTAACAACCCCTTTAATTAGGTGAGTCGTGAACTGACCATAGGACCAGCTTCCCAATAGCACAAGGCCAAGGGATAGAATGAAATTTTTCATAGCTAACTGATTTAGTGGTTATGAAGGTGCTCACGGTACTTACAGCAATTATGGATTGCGTCGTACTGCTCATCCGTTGCCTTAGACTTTTCGGTGTCATGACCTGCTTCATTCAGGAGTTCATGGATCTTTTCCTCGTCAATTTTATTTGGCTTGTAAACTAGAGAGAGCGTGTGAGTATCTAATTCGTACTCGGCGAAAACCACTCCTGCGATATCCATGGTTTTTTCGATTCGCTTTTTACACATATCACACACACCACCTACCTCAAATTCGAGGGATACAGGTTTGCTTTTTTGAGCAAATGTGGAGAGGCCCATGAATAGAGTAAGGGCTAGCGTTGGAAGAATATATTTTAAAGATTTCATTGTATACGTTTTTGTAATTCATAATTGTTTTTTTGGAAAAAAAACAATCAGATTACGCGTATAGAACGAGGGAACAAGATTTCAAATAGATCGGAATGGACGGGGGATCCGGGGAATCGGGAAATTGAATTCTGAGTGATTCAACAAAATGAGATCCTCGATCGAAAGTAGATTTTTTGACTGGAAGAGCTTGAGAAAAGCTCCATTCAACATTGGTTGTTCTGTGCTCGTCGTCGATACTGAAATACATCAAGTCGAAAGAACAACAGTCTTCGGTAGTCGATGCACATTGGTGGTCGCCATGATCACAACATGCGTCAGTTTCATCAGTCCAATGCATATCAACAACTTGGCCACAACACGAGTGTTTACTGACCATTATACCCGCAGTAGCTAAGATATAAAGTGTTGAAAATGCTATGGCAAGAAATTTTTGCATTACGTAAAGATACGAATAATCCAGAAAACGGTTCTTCAATCCCTTGAACACGAGGTTAAAAGATGTTAGAGCAAGAGCATTTAACTGAAAAATTATTTCTTCTCAGCCTTCAATGACGCGATAAGAAATTCGCTATTCAAGCGTGCTATATTCTCCAAAGAAATGCCTTTTGGACATTCAACTTCACAAGCTCCGGTGTTGGTGCAATTTCCAAATCCCTCTTCATCCATTTGCGCGACCATATTGAGCACTCGATCAGTCCGCTCAACCTTTCCTTGAGGAAGCAATGCTAGTTGAGAGACTTTTGCTCCTACAAATAGCATGGCAGATGAGTTTTTACATGTAGCAACACACGCGCCACAACCAATACATGTTGCCGCATCGAATGCCTTGTCGGCGTCTACTTTAGGAATAGGAATTGCGTTGGCATCCTGTGTGTTTCCTGAAGTATTCACTGAAACAAAGCCTCCAGAATTCATGATCCTATCAAAGGCCGATCGATCTACAACCAAGTCTTTGACAACGGGGAAGGCAGCTGCCCTCCATGGTTCAATGTGAATGGTGTCGCCATCCTTGAACTTTCTCATATGCAATTGGCAAGTTGTCACTCCACGATCTGGGCCGTGAGCCTCACCATTGATATAAAGGGAACACGAACCACAAATACCTTCGCGGCAGTCATGATCAAATGCTACTGGCTCGTGGCCATCATTTATAAGCTGCTCATTCAAAACGTCGAGCATTTCCAAAAAGGACATGTGCTCAGAAATATCAGTTACAGGATAAGTCTCCATTCGTCCTTTAGCATTAGGACCATCCTGGCGGTATATTTTTAGAGTAAGATTCATTTTTTCAGGATTAGGAATTATTTGTAACTACGTTGTTTGAGTTCGATTTCGTTGAATTCAAGTGCCTCTTTGTGGAGGGCCGATTTGCTCGCGTCACCTGTCCATTCCCATGCAGAAACAAAGGCAAAGTTCGTGTCATCACGCAAAGCCTCACCTTCTTCTGTGCGACTCTCTTCGCGGAAATGACCACCACAGGATTCAGTGCGACTCAAAGCATCAAGTGCCATAAGCTCGCCTAATTCCAGGAAGTCGGCTACACGTCCAGCTTTATCTAATTCTGGATTGAGTCCAGAAGATTTTCCTGGAACGAAAACATCTTTCCAGAATTCTTCTCTTAAAGATTGGATTTCAGAGATGGCTAGTTTAAGACCTTTTTCATCTCGAGCCATTCCAACATGGTCCCACATAATCTTACCTAAGCGTTTGTGGAAATGGTCAACAGATTTGGATCCTTTATTCTCCAAGAAGTGGCTGATGCGATCTTTTACAGCTCGCTCAGCTTCAATGAATTCTGGGGTTTCTGTAGATATAGTTCCTGTTCGAATTTCATTGGCCAAATAATCTCCAATGGTATATGGGAGAACAAAATAGCCGTCTGCGAGTCCCTGCATTAAGGCAGATGCTCCTAGTCTGTTTGCTCCGTGATCTGAGAAATTTGCCTCACCAGCTGCGTAACAGCCAGGAATTGTTGTCATAAGATTGTAATCGACCCAAATCCCACCCATAGTGTAGTGAACAGCTGGATAGATCATCATTGGAGATTTATACGGATCCTCGTCGGTGATCTTTTCATACATCTGGAAAAGATTACCATACTTGTTCTCAATGACCGCTTCACCAAATTCACGGATTATCTCCTCAGTCGGATTGTGAATCCCTTCAATATTGGCCTTTTCAGCACCGTAGCGCACAATGGCCGAATTGAAATCTAGATAGACAGCTTCACCCGTTTCGTTCACACCAAATCCTGCATCACAGCGTTCTTTTGCTGCACGAGAGGCCACATCACGTGGAACCAAGTTTCCAAATGCGGGGTATCTTCTTTCGAGGTAATAATCTCGATCTTCTTCTTTTAATTCTGCTGCTGGCAATCGGCCTTCACGAATAGCCATTACATCATCCATTTTCTTAGGAACCCAGATACGACCATCGTTTCTCAAAGACTCAGACATCAGTGTGAGTTTTGATTGGTAGTCACCAGAACGAGGGATACAAGTTGGGTGGATTTGTGTGAAACATGGATTGGCGAAGTAGGCTCCTTTTTTATGGGCCTTCCAAGCGGCTGTTACATTTGATCCCATAGCGTTGGTCGAAAGGAAGAACACATTTCCATATCCTCCAGTGCCAAGTACAACAGCATGTGCCGAGTGACGTTCAATCTCACCAGTAATTAAGTTTCGGGCAATGATTCCACGAGCTACTCCATCGACAAGCACCAATTCCAACATTTCATGTCGGTTTAGCATTTCGATCTTACCCTTTCCAATTTGCCGACTCATAGCTGAATAAGCACCTAGCAACAATTGCTGACCAGTCTGCCCCTTGGCATAAAAAGTACGAGAAACAAGCACACCACCAAATGAGCGGTTATCCAGAAGACCACCATATTCTCGAGCAAAAGGAACACCCTGAGCTACGCATTGGTCGATGATGTTTGAAGAAACCTCTGCCAAGCGATAAACATTGGCTTCGCGGGATCGGTAGTCACCACCTTTTACAGTGTCGTAGAAAAGTCGGTAAGTTGAGTCTCCATCATTTTGGTAGTTCTTGGCTGCATTGATTCCACCTTGTGCAGCAATAGAATGCGCGCGACGAGGAGAATCTTGAAAGCAAAGAGCTTTTACGTTGTAACCCATTTCAGCTAGCGAAGCTGCTGCGGCTCCACCGGCAAGACCGGTTCCGACAACAATAACATCGATTAGACGCTTGTTTGAAGGGTTGACAACATTGATGTTGTTCTTATGATTGGTCCATTTATCCTTGATTGGACCTGCAGGAGTTTTCGAATCCAGTATTGACATAGCTTAACAGGAATCTTATGAGTTGACAAAGTGAACAATAGCGATGGCTGAAAAGCCAACTGTAACCACAACGCAATAAATTGAGCTGATTTTTTTAATTGCTGGCGTGTACCGAGAATGATTGGCACCAAGCGATTGGAATGCAGATTGAAATCCGTGATTCAAATGAAATCCGAGTGCAATGAATGCGAGAACATAGACAAGTGTGTACTGCCACATTCCAAAAAGCGCCACAACAAGATCGTAGTCATTGCTGAAACCATTCATGTCTCCGAATTTCAATTCAACGAAATAGTCTTTGATGTGAAGAACGAGGAATACTAAAACCAGAAGTCCGCTATAGATCATCGATCTCGATGATATTCCTGAATTTGCCGAAGGCTTATTGTAGGCATATTTTTTAGGACGAGCTTTTGAATTTTGGAGGGTCAAGAAAATCCCAAGACCAATGTGAATGATGAAACCCAGCGCCAGGATATACTGCATTGCTTGAATTACCACATTGGTAGCCATGAAATGTGCCGCTTCATTGAAAAGGTCTTTGTCCACAAGTGTGAGCAAATTAATTGCCAAGTGGAGGGTCAGGAAGGTGATCAGGAATAGGCCCGTAAGGCTCATGAAAAACTTTCTTCCTATTGAAGTGGATAGCCACTTTGTATTACTCATCTCTAAACAGGTTTGCCTAAATTCATAGCAAAGGTAGTACATAGATTTTCTGTGCAAAGCGGAATTGAGGGAATCTGTTCGGGGAGACCTTATTTATTCAACTTCCAATTAGTAGTTTCTAGTGTTTTCAGAAGGTTAGATCCTTGATTACGTGATATGTAGAGGAGTGTCCAAGCTGATTCGTTGAAAAATAATGGAACTAGAAGTGATAATTATTTAGAAAAAAGTCAATTTTAGCATAAGCTAAGAACTTAGAGTGAATTGCAACCAAATGTATTCAACATGAAAGTTTCGGTCGGATATTGTCAATTGGCCTTTATTGTAATCGCCGCCTTGACTTCCTGTAAATATATGCCCGAGGAGCTTATTGAGGACTCTACCAATTTCCCCACACAGTCTCTCAAATGTGATGAGGACTCGGTATATTTTCAGCAACAGATATTGCCTTTATTGTCTTCTTCATGTGCCATAACGGATTGCCACGACCAGGCTACTCATGAGGATGGAATAATATTGGACACTTATGCAAATATTATAGAAACTGGAGTGATCGAAGGGGGCAATCTCCATGCTGGAGATATAACGGAGGTGATCACCGAAAATGATCCTGACGATGCAATGCCGCCTCATCCTTACCCAGCTTTGTCTAGTGATGAAATTAAGATTATTGAAGACTGGATTTTACAAGGAGCGCTGAACAATTCTTGCAACGCCTTATTGTGTGATACTATAGAGGTCCCCTTTGCTGGAGACATCATGCCTTTAGTAGAGACTTTTTGCGAAGGTTGCCATTCAGGAACTAATGGGGGGGATATTCTCTTGAATAATTACGAAGACATTTTGACTATTGGAGAAGCAGGTTCACTTTGGGGTTCAATAAATTGGAACTATGGATTTGAACCGATGCCTCAAAACACAGGAAAATTAACTGATTGCCAAATCTCGAATGTTTGAGATTTGGATCGATAATGGAATGCCCAATGATTAGACTAATTTGGATTTTTGCCCCGCTCTTGATGGTGGGATGCTACTATGACGTAGAAACGGACTTGTATCCGGATACAAGTTGTAACACGCCTATTGAAGTGTTGTACTCAACACACGTAGTTCCGTTAATTGCTCAACGTTGTGCATTTTCAGGATGCCATGTCGATGGCGATGTTTCGGGAGCGGATTTGGATACCTACGAAGGTGTAAAAGCCAGAGTAGATGACGGGAGCTTTGCTGACCGAAGCTTAACTCAACGCAATATGCCTAGTTCGGCCCCATTGCCAGGTTGTGAAATTGATTTACTGCAAGCTTGGATTGACCAAGGAGCGCCAAATAACTGATCATGATGAAAACTACTCTATTATTTGCAAGCCTCCTTTTTTCTTTATTTGCGCTAGCTCAAGATTCAGAATATGTTCAACAAACCTTCAAAGACACCCGCGTCGTAAATGGTCATTCAGTAGAAACCAATGATGCAGGTGAAATGAAATTCATCATTCAACATCGATTTGGTCGAGTGAATGGCGGTGGGTACGAGTTATGGGGGCTGGATCAAAGTAATGTGCGTATTGCTTTTGATTACGGAATCACGCATAACCTCACTATCGGAATAGGACGAAGCTCATTCGAAAAGACTTACGACGGATTTATAAAGTACAAGCTCGCCAAGCAGAAGAAGGATGGATTTCCGCTGACCGTTACAGCCTATGCATCGATGGCATGCAATACGCTAAAATGGGAGGATCCCAGCCGAAAGAATTATTTCACAAGCAGATTGTATTACGCATACCAGATTTTATTGGCACGCAAGCTACACGATCGAGTTTCGTTGCAACTTATGCCTACCTTGTTGCATCGAAATCTGATTCCAGACAATTCTGTTAAGCATGATGTTTATGCATTAGGAGGTGCAGGAAGATTTCAAGTAACTAAACAGATCAGTCTGCAATTGGAATATTATTACGCTTTGCCCAATCAGCTTGCACCGGAAAAAACGAATTCGCTTTCCTTGGGAATCGATATTGAAACCAAAGGACACGTCTTCCAGTTGCATGTCTCAAATTCGCGAGGTATGACTGAGAGATTTTACATTGCCGATACCAGTGGCGATGTAACTGCAGGTGACTTGCACATCGGGTTTAATATCAGCCGCGACTTTAGACTGACAGGAAGAAAATGAAAAGACTCATCGTATCCATAGTATTGCTTGTTCCTGTATTGATGAGTTTCTTTGCGGTTGAAGAGAAGTCTGACTTAGATTTAGATACCCCGCTCGTCGATATTTTGGAAATGCTCGGTCAGCCCAAGCCTAATCACTACTTGACTCCAGCAGATTCGGTGAAAATTGAAATTGGCCGACAGTTGGTTCTTGATGGACAAGCCAAAATCCCGGGAGGGGGGAGGACCAGAGCAATCAGTAGATTCTTCATATGCACGGATTGTCATAATCAAGTTCAAGAAGATCCTGTTCTGGGAAATTTTGACCCTGAGGCTAGATTGGACTATGCCATTGAACATGACTTACCATTTCTTCAGGCAACAACGTTTTGGGGAATTACTAACCGCGAAACATGGTACAACGACGACTACTTTTTGAAATACGGTGAGCTGGTCGCTGAAGCTCGTAATTCCTTGAAAGAGTCAACTCAATTGTGCGCGATAGAGTGTTCTTCAGGCAGAGAGCTAAAAGATTGGGAGCTTGAATGTATTCTGCAATATTATAGAACATTGGAATTGAAGCTGGATGATGTCAAGCTGACTGCGTCGGAATTGGATGAATTGTCAGAGGTCATAGAAGATCCTGTAAGACACAAAGAAGCACGTGACTATATCAAGCAGAAGTTTGCCACCTACTCACCGGCAAATTTTGTGGAGCCTCCAAGTCCATTAATCGAGGGGTATAAAATCGATCGTCCGGCGGATGTTGAGAGAGGCAAGGAAATTTACGATCGAAGTTGCAAGACATGTCATACAACTAAAAAATGCTCTCAGTTTATTTTGGATGATGCGACCGTAACGTTTAAGAAATTGGTCAACAACTTGGACAAGCACACATTTTTCAACTTGTACAAGATTATACGCAAGGGTACATATGCTCAGCCCGGTCATAAGCAGTATATGCCCATGTATTCGCAGGAACGCCTGAGTAATGCTCAATTGGAAGACCTGCGAGCTTACATCGAAAAAGAGGCTGTTGGGTTTTAGATTTTGTTTTTGCATGCGCAAATGAAATCCCTGATGGTCGATTCTTATCTTTGCATCGCAAAATTTAAGTGATGAGTGTAAGAGTAAGATTTGCGCCTAGTCCCACGGGAGCGCTGCATATGGGTGGAGTACGTACTGCCTTGTTCAATTACCTTCTAGCAAAGAAGGAAAAAGGCACTTTCGTGCTGCGAATTGAAGATACCGATCAAAATAGATTTGTTCCGGGTGCCGAAGAGTACGTCAAACAGGCTTTGGACTGGTGCGGAATTACCCCAGATGAGGGTCCTGACCAAGGAGGTGAATATGGTCCTTACCGACAATCTGAAAGAAAAGACTCGTACGCTCAGTATGCTCAACAATTGATTGACAGCGATTGGGCATATTATGCTTTCGATACACCAGAGGAAATAGAGGCGGCGCGCGAGAAAGCGAAGGCTGCGGGAAAGCACTCATGGCAATACGACCAAAGTTCACGAGGTGAAATGCGAAATTCAGAGACTTTATCGGAAGATGAGGTTAAGTCATTGCTGGACTCTGGCACCAAATACACTGTAAGATTTAAAGTTCCAGCCGGAGAAGAGATCATTTTTGATGATGAGATTCGCGGTGAAGTAAGATACAATTCTGATTTGTTAGACGATAAAGTGTTGTTTAAGTCAGACGGGATGCCCACCTACCATTTGGCCAATGTAGCTGATGATCATGCTATGAAGATCACCCATGTTATTCGAGGTGAAGAGTGGCTTCCATCAGCACCTATGCACGTGCTTTTGTACCGAGCCTTGGGCTGGGAGGATAGCCGACCAAAATTTGCCCACCTCCCCTTGATTCTGAAGCCTGAAGGCAATGGGAAATTGAGTAAACGTGATGGCGACAAACTTGGCTTCCCTGTGTTCCCACTAAAATGGACGGATCCAAATACGAATGAGACATCAGCTGGTTATCGCGAACAAGGATACTATGCCGATGCATTTATCAATATGCTTTTGCTGTTGGGTTGGAATTCTGGAGCTGAGAAGGAGATTTATTCTCGCGAGGAGATGATTTCAGCATTTAGCTTGGATCGCGTTGTGAAATCAGGTGCTCGCTTTAGCCCTGACAAGACCAAGTGGTTCAACGAACATTATTTACGTGAAAGAAGTCCTGAACAACTTGCTGCAGATGTGCGCATGTTCGCTCCAGAGTTCGACGCTTTGAATGATGATAAGCTGGCGCAAATGTGTGGACTCATGTCGGAGCGATCAACCCTCATTTCGGACCTAATAACGCATCGTTATTTTTACGAAAGACCAGAATCTTACGATGAGAAGTTGGCACGCAAAAAGTGGAAAGAAAACACCAGTGAATTGATGACTGATTTGATGAGTCAATTGGCTGAATTGGAAGATTTTACTGAGGCGGGAATAGATCAATTGATGCAGGATTTTGTTGCTGCTAAAGAGATCGGTTTCGGCCAAATTGGCCCAGTGTTCCGCTTGGTGATAACTGGCAAAGGAGGAGGGCCTTCTATGTCGGCGATGTCAGAGTTTCTTGGCAAAGAAGAAACATTGGAAAGATTTAGAATAGGACTCGAAAAGCTCGGATAATGGAAACTGTTTCAGTGCACGGAATACGCATTTTTGGCTACCACGGATGTATGCGTGAAGAGGAGCTCATTGGCACTTGGTTTGAAATCGATGTCGATGTTTCTGCCGATTTGAAAAAGGCTTCGCATTCGGATCAGATTGCCGATACTACAAACTATGTGGCGATCGTAGATATTGTCAAACGAGAAATGGGAATTCGGGCAAATTTAATCGAACATGTCGGCCGAAGAATTTTGGCATCTATCAAAAGTGAATTGGGTTCCGATACGGCCAAAGTGATTGTGAAAAAGCTCAATCCACCTGTAGAAGCCGAAGTAGGTTGTGTAAGTGTGACAATGCAGTATTAAAATTGCATTTCAGGCACAAGTGGTGGTACGATCAATTTTCCATCCGTTGCCTCGATAATTTCATCTACCGTAACACCTGGAGCTCTTTCAACCAAATGAAAGGCACCCGCATGGATTTCAATCGTAGCCAAATTAGTCACTATTTTTTTCACGCAAGCCACCCCTGTAAGAGGCAAAGAACAATCGGTTAATAGTTTCGAATCTCCGGCCTTGTTGGTGTGCATCATCGCGACAATAATGTTTTCCGCTGAAGCCACTAGGTCCATTGCACCACCCATTCCTTTTACCATGCGGCCAGGAATTTTCCAATTGGCGATATCACCATTCTGACTTACTTCCATTGCACCTAAGACTGTGAGTTGAACGTGTTGTCCTCTAATCATGCAGAAGCTCATGGCACTATCAAAAAATGCCGCTCCTGGCATCGCAGTGATCGTTTGTTTGCCAGCATTGATCAAGTCGGCGTTTTCTTCTCCTTCAAATGGAAAAGGCCCCATGCCGAGTATGCCATTTTCAGACTGGAATTCAACGTCAATGTTTTCCGGGATATAGTTGGCAACCAAAGTAGGAATACCAATGCCTAAGTTGACATAGTATCCGTTTTTAAGTTCTTGTGCTATTCGTTTTGCTATGCCTATTTTATCGAGCATGTTGGAGGTCTTTTTGGATGGGGATACTTTCTAATTACGCTTTTGATCGAACTGTTCTTTGCTCAATTCTTTTCTCGTAATCTTTACCTTGGAATATTCGCTGAACGAAGATGCCGGGCGTGTGAATTTCGTTCGGATTAAGTTCGCCAAGCGGCACGAGTTCCTCAACTTCAGCAATGGTGATTTTTCCGGCCATCGCCATCATCGGATTGAAATTACGAGCTGTTGCCTGAAAAATTAAGTTTCCCGCGGTATCACCTTTCCAAGCTTTGACGATTGCAAAGTCAGCAGTAAGCGCAGATTCAAGAATATGTGGTTTTCCTTTGAATACGCGAACTTCCTTGCCCTCACCTACTTCTGTTCCATATCCTGCTGGTGTAAAGAATGCTGGAATTCCAGATCCGCCAGCTCGACAACGTTCCGCCAAACTACCTTGTGGAATTAGGTCTACTTCGAGCTCACCATTAAGCATTTGTCGTTCAAATTCATCGTTTTCTCCAACGTAAGAACTGATCATTTTTTTGATCTGCTTGCCTTGTAGCAAAAGACCAAGCCCAAAATCATCCACGCCCGCATTGTTGGAAATGCATGTGAGATCTTTAACGCCTAGTTCTACCAGTCGAGCGATTGAATTTTCAGGAATACCACACAATCCGAAACCACCTAACATGAGTGTCATTCCGCTTTGAATTCCTTGACATGCTTCTTGCACGTCGGCGACTACTTTGTTTATTGCCATTTTTAATTCTTTATTCGAAGAGTCCGTCTTCTAAGCCATCTGATTCTGACCCAAAATTAATCGAATTGATGGTTTCTAGGTACTTCAAACAGTCCAATTCCATATCCAAGTTAAGTTCTGGTGGTTTTTTGAAATCGTTTTGGGACAAATTGATCTCCTCGTCGGCATAAACATCCTTCATGAAGTATCCATAAATTGGAAGCGCTGTATTGGCACCTTGTCCCATTGAAGTGCGTGAAAATCGAACCACTGGATCTTGAGCTCCAACCCAAACTCCGGTCACAAGGTCAGGAGTAAGTCCCATGAACCAACCATCAGTATTGTTTTGTGTTGTTCCAGTTTTTCCAGCCATAGGTGCTTTGATCCCATCATAATCTCGAGAATCTAGGTTCATACGCAAACGCATTCCCGTGCCCAGACTTTTTCCTTTTTCCCGATTGTAAGCACCATCTACAACTCCTTTCATCAATTGAACCGTAAGGTAGGCTGTTTTTGTATCTAAAGCTTGACGGATGTTGAGTTCGGCTTCATAAATGATATGTCCACTTTTATCCTCTATTCTGGCAATGAAGATTGGTTCAATGTAGGTGCCATTGTTTACCAAGGCGGCATTCGCACCGACCATTTCATATAAAGACAACTCAGCGACTCCTAAGGCAATCGAAGGGACGGCAGGAATATGGCTCTTTATTCCCAGGTCTCGAGCCAATTGAGTAACGGGCCCTGGACCATATTTTTTGATCAATTTGGCGGTAATCGTATTGACGGAATTGGCGAGCGCATATTTCAGACTAACCATTTCCCCGTATTTGAAATCGGAATTATCAGGACACCATTGTGGTTGGCCATCCGGCATTTCGATGCAAATTTTTTGGTTGGGATATTCTTGGCACGGTTGTTCTCCAAATCGAAGTGCAGTCGCATAAACGAATGGTTTGAAAGTTGACCCTACTTGTCGGCGGCTCTGATAAACATTGTCAAACTGAAAATACTTGTAGTCGATACCTCCAACCCAAGTTTTAATATGTCCAGTATTGGGATCCAAGGACATGACACTGGCGTGAAGAAAACTCTTGCAATATTTAATTGAGTCGATCGGTGATAATAAAGTGTCGATATCACCTTTCCAAGAAAAGACGCGCATCTGGACCGACGTTTCAAATTGAACTTCAATTGAATCGTCTGATAAGATATGCCAATGATGTCCGCATCCACCTTTTTCACCATCACAGTGGAAAATGGCTCGTCCATCCTCGCTTACGTCTTCTTTTATGTAAAATGCTGGTCTGTTGCAGTCAGGACAAATTTTTCCTTTGAGAATCTGGTAGCGTTGGCTTTGACGCACGGCGCGAGCCATTATTCTTTCTCTGTTATCTTTTGTAATGCTATTCGCAAATGGCCAAGCCTCATCCTTTCTCCGGTTGAGGTCATTCCAAAAATCCTCTTGCAATTCTCCTCCTAAATGTCGTTTTACAGCGTTTTCGGCATATTCCTGCATTCTAGAGTCAATGGTTGTGAATATTTTGAGTCCATCGCTATAAACATCATAAGGGCTGCCATCAGGTTTAGTAATCACGTAGTTCCCTGCGTCATCCTTTTCTTTAAGAATTTTCTTCAGCTCCATCCTCAGGATTTCGCGGAAATATGGAGCTAAACCTTCGTCATGACTTACACGCTGGAATTTTAAATTCAAGGGCAAAAGTCTAAGGCTATCTTTCAGCTCAGGTGATATTGCACCGTACTTCACCATTTGATTGAGTACGACATTTCTGCGGTAGAGAACTGTGTCTGCACGTCGAAGTGGGTTAAATAAAGCCGAGTTTTTCAGCATACCGATGAGCATAGCAGCTTCCTCAACACGCAATGAATCGGCAGATTTGTTGAAATAGACGTGTGCCGCCGACTTAATCCCTACTGCCTGGTTGAGGAAATCGTATCTATTTAAGTAGAGCGCAATGATCTCATCTTTGGTGTATTGTTTCTCCAAACGAGCAGCTATGATCCATTCTTCTGGCTTTTGCATGGCTCTTTCGAGGAAACTGATGTTTTCGTATCCATCGGTAAACAACATTTTAGCCAATTGCTGGGTAATGGTACTTCCGCCACCTTTTTTTCCGAGGTATGCGGCGGCGCGCATAAGTCCGATAAAGTCGATGCCAGAATGCGAATGAAAACGTGCGTCCTCTGTCGCAATTAATGCATCTACTAGGTGAGAAGGAAGGTTTTCATACTTAACATCTGACCTGTTTTCACGATAATACCGCCCAATAACTTCTAAATCTGAGGTGTAAACTTCAGTGGCCAGGTTGGTTTTTGGATTGGCAAGCGCTTCAGTTTGCGGTAAATCATTTCCTGAAACAAGAAACATCAAAGCTGCAATAGCAATAAAAGGTAGTGTGACCACACACCAAAAAAGTAGTGTGAGTCGACGATAAGACGTTTTTTTAACTTGTTTCTTTGCCATGGGTGTCTAGGGTGTTGATCAGTCTAAAGACTAATTCTTAGCAAAATAACGAAGAGCGATTCAATTTATAGGCATGATGGGTCAAAAGCGTGTATTTTCAAATAATTCGTTAAAGGGACGCTAGAAATGGTTCAGTGTCAATTTGTAGTGTTAATTTCACCGTCTTCAAAATCGATACATGGAAATTTTAATCAAAGCGGCTGGCTTCTTAGCGAGTATCTCTATTTTAGTAGTTCTCCACGAATTAGGTCATTTTTTGCCAGCCAAATGGTTTAAGACACGTGTAGAGAAATTTTACCTATTCTTCAACCCAGGTTTTTCTCTTGTCAAATTCAAGAAAGGAGAAACTGAGTATGGAATAGGATGGCTTCCTTTGGGAGGATACGTCAAGATTTCCGGTATGATTGATGAATCGATGGATACCGAACAATTGGCGAAAGATCCTGAACCTTGGGAATTTAGATCGAAACCCGCATGGCAGAGACTTATCATAATGCTTGGTGGAGTCACTGTGAATTTGATTTTGGGATTCGTGATTTTCTCTATGGTCCTCTTCGTTTATGGAAAAGACTCTTTACCCGTTGAGAACGTGAAGTGGGGTATTGCTTGCGATTCTCTGCTCATGGATGTGGGTTTTCAGAATGGCGACAAGATTCTAAAAGTTGACGGTTTGCGTCCTGAAAGTTTCCATGACGTGCGCATAGATCTATTGCTTCGCGATGTTCAGTCAGTTACGCTAGAGCGTCAGGGTAGCTTGATGGACTTGAGTATCCCGCCTGATTTTGGACAAATGATGGTTGACTCAGGAGTTAAAAGGCCGATGGTACCAAGATACCCTACAGTAGTAAGCCTGGTAGTAGCTGGCAGTGGGGCTGAAAAAGCAGGACTGCAAATTGGTGATAGCATTGTCGGGGTGAATGAGTTCCGAACTTCTTTTCTAGCCGAAATTCAACAAATATTGAGCAATCAAAAAGGCAAGACGGCAGAATTTCACTTTGTTCGAGCCGGCCAAGAGATGACGAAGTCCATAGATGTGGATGAAAATGGAACCGTTGGATTTGGGCGATCCCCGTATTACTCTGATTATTTCGATATAGAGCATAAATCATATTCCTTTTTCCAATCGATACCCGCGGGTTTTGTCCATGCCAAAGGAGAGTTGACCAACTATGTGATTCAGATGAAATTTTTATTCTCGAAAGCAGGTGCCTCGCAAATTGGAGGTTTTGGAGCTATCGGAAATATGTTCCCTGCTGCATGGGATTGGAAAGTGTTTTGGGAAAGAACAGCTTGGCTATCTTTAGTTTTGGCTTTCATGAATATATTGCCAATTCCTGCATTGGACGGTGGACACGTAATGTTCCTGTTGTATGAGATGGTAGCTGGTAAACCACCAGGTCAGAAATTTATGGAAAAGGCGCAATTGGTGGGAATCATTCTTCTTTTAGGGCTTTTGCTATACGCAAATGGAAATGACATCTACCGTTCGATCATGGGCAACGGGTAGAATTTGAAGTATAGAAATTATCTTTGTTTCAATTAACATGGTTCATTGTATAATTGGTGGATTCAAGCTTAATTTCAATAGTTTCTTGAGGTATTTTTCGTTCATGAAATTCAATTTGAAGATTTCGCTTCTGCTGTTGTTTGTGTTGACCAGTGCATTTGTTTCTGCTCAAGATAAAACCTTCGCTATTGTCCCTAGGCAATTCCATGCCGGTGAGGGGACTATCATGATCGTACCTTATGAGAACAAGATGTTTTTGAGCGACATCAATCGTGAAGTGCATAATCGCACAGGTTTGGAACTCAGTGAAATTCGAAGATTATTCCGAGAAGGGTTAAGTCAAGTGATCAGTAATGAGGCAGCAAAAGCTTCCTACGAGACCCTTGATATTCTCAATTCTGGTATGGATGAAGAAGTCGAGGATATTGACAACATTCATCAATCGGTTGGATATGTCTATTCGCAGTTACCTCCGCCAGAAAAGGAGAAGGAAATTGTAAAGAGGGTTGAAAAAATACTTGAGCAAGAATCTCTAGATCAACAAAAGAGAGGTGTCGAGGTGAATCAAGGTGAGATACTCACCTATTACGATGGGAAAGAACGTTTCATGGATGTTCAAATATTGAACCCAGAACTATTTGTTCACTTGAATGGGCGTCATTCGTTTGACTATGTTCTAATAATTAATGAATTAGACATCAAAGTACTCAGAAACCACGACGCTGAAATGGGTCAGCTTTGGGAGCGTATGGTCAAAGTTCATTACAACTGGCTGGACGGTGATGGGAACAAAATCTATGGCGGTGCAGCATACTATGCATATGAAGGAAATGAGAAGGATATCTACACCATTATTCGCAAATCGTTCACTCCGATAGCTCAACAGATGTTGGTTAACCTCCCTGTAACTGAGACACAAGGGGGAGAGACATTTGCCGACCAGGCTAAAAGAGATAATGCTTCCAAAAATCAAGAAAAGACTTCCGAAGCCGAACCTCAAACTAAAAAAACCAAGTTCTTCAAGCTTAAGTCAGATACAGAAGGTGACCAAAGCGAGGACGACGATTATTAAAACCGCACATGTTATTATCAATTGATCTTACTAGTTCATACGGTTTGGTTATAGCGGCCTCGTTGATAATCATCTTGTCCTATTTCTCCAATTTCGTTTCCCGCAAGACCAATATTCCCAGCCCACTATTGCTCATCGGTTTGGGCATAGCTATGCAGCAAGGAATGGAGTATATGGGTATTGCCGGTATTCCTGAGCAGAATCTTGTTTTGGAAGTCCTCGGAACGGTAGGATTAATTTTCATCGTCCTCGAAGCAGCCTTAGATCTTGAACTTAGCAAGGAAAAGTGGCCGATTATATGGAAGTCATTCGTGGTCGCATTGTTGGGACTGGTTATTTCTTCTTTTCTGATCGCTATAATTCTCCACCTGACCGTTATCGCCGATCAAATGACTGCGCTTGTGTATGCAATTCCTTTATCGATCATGAGCAGTGCCATTATTATTCCTAGTGTGACTGGATTGGTATCAGACAAAAAGGAGTTCATGGTTTATGAGAGCACTTTTTCAGACATCTTGGGTATCATGTTCTTTTATCTGCTTCTTGAAAATGCCGATGCATCGAAAGCTGGAGCGGTCGCAGTCAATGTTTTGACAAATATTAGCCTGACTCTGGTGTTGAGCGTTCTTGTGAGTTATTTGTTGGTGTTTGTATTGCAAAAAATTCAAGGACAACTAAAACTATTTTTGACAATAAGCGTCTTATTGCTCCTTTACGCAGCAGGAAAGATTTATCATCTGTCTCCGTTGGTTTTAATCCTTGTGTTCGGATTGATGTTGAACAATGCCAAGTTATTTTGGTTCAAAGGCTTGAGGAAGTTTTTGGATGTGAAGAAGATCCGCTCCATCACACATGACTTTCACGTGCTCACACTGGAAACAGCTTTCGTAATTCGAACATTCTTTTTCGTGATTTTCGGAATTACCATAGTATTAGCTTCACTAATGGACTGGGCTGTCGTATTCTATTCCTTATTGATTGTTGTTGTTCTCTATATTGTTAGGCTGGCTGCATTGTTCGTTTTCAAACGTGAATCCATATTCCCCTTGCTGTATATCGCTCCAAGAGGGTTGATTACTATTCTACTTTTCTTTAGTATAACTAGTAACTATCCGCAATTTATTGACCCATCATTCAACCAAGGCATTCTCCTTTTTGTTATCATTGCCACATCACTGATCATGACCTTCTCGCTGATCCAAAATGGATTGAAACCGAATACTTCTATGGATTCAGATGTTCCTGACGAGTCATCATCTGATGCAGGCACAAGTGAATTAGAAGAGTCCTGATCTTGCAAGCTTTCATTGTTCCTTAAGAATAGAATGATGATTTGTTGGCAGGTTGTATAGAATTATGAGATCTAGTTGCTAGATTTATCATTCTTAGAATTCAAGAATTTTGGAAGAACTTATCAGTCTAGACAATCTTAAGGCAATTTCTCGTGATAATCACGGGTTCATCAGAGAGATTCTGGAAGTTTACCTATCTAGTACACCAAAAGATTTACTTAAGCTTCAAACCCATGTGGTCGAAGAGAACTGGGAAATGGTTCGCTACTTCGCTCACAAGATGAAATCTTCGAGCTTCACCATTGGTTTTATCGAAGGATTCAAGATCTTTCAAAAGATGGAGAATACGATTAAGGATAATGAAGATCTCACAGGTATTCACGAAGTGATGCAACAAGCAAGTACTCTCTGCGACAACGCTCATGTTCAGGTTAAAATTGAACTTTCTAACTACTTGTAGCCCATCTTAGTTGAGCTCAACGATGTCATATAAGTCTCTGTAAGAGAATTCCGACATAGGGTATGGTGACCTTCCTACCTCTATTTCGAGGCCATCGCGCTAACCTTGTAGAAGAATATAAATCTAGGAGGCATGATTGACTTACACCTTTTGACGAAGATAGCAGAGAACGACGCCGAATT
This sequence comes from Gammaproteobacteria bacterium, assembly GCA_047615865.1. Taxonomy (GTDB): domain Bacteria; phylum Bacteroidota; class Bacteroidia; order Flavobacteriales_D; family Sanyastnellaceae; genus JADFAK01. The sequence goes on along the minus strand of JBLHIB010000001.1, from coordinate 95,081 downwards.
TCGGAAGTCGATTGCTCAGCGCATTAGTGCAAAAGCAAGCACTTTCATCAACGATTTTGCAGTATCGTTAAAAAAAGAGAACTACAATTCATGCTACTACAAGACACTTAATTTTTACCAGGGTGTTATGCCATACTGCAAAGTGTCTTTCCTTAATGACATTCAGAAGAGTTTGAATATTCTATCGCACAGCGATGATCCAGATCTTAAGAAGGCGATTTGCAAGTCAATTCTTCGTGAAATTGGTGGAGGCTTGGGCAAGCCAGTATCCCAAAAGAATGATTCAAGCGCCAATGCTACCATGGGCTTAGCTTCTTAAACTTAGACTTATATTGTAGCATATAGTTTTCCAGGGTGAGACCTTATTATTCCTTTGAATTCCATCTGAAGTAATAAATGTGAAACTTGACCGGAACTCAGTCCGGAATTTACACTCAATTCATCGATAGCAACCATTCTTTTTTTTTGTAAACAACGCATTATTAGATCCTCTTCTGTGGAGAGATCGTCAAATAATCTAATTTGCCTTTCAGGATTCTGATTTTTCAAGTCCCATCCCATTAGCTTCTCTAAATCCGATAAATTATGGATTAAGGCAGCTTTTTGAGTTCGAATAAGGGTATTGCATCCTTGGGAATATTTGTCAATGACCCTCCCCGGATATGCGGCAACTTCTCTATTGTATGCATGGGCCAGTTCAGCTGTAATTAGAGATCCACCAGTACTCGCAGATTCAACGATAATTGTCACATCAGCCAAGCCAGCAACAATCCGATTGCGCATGGGAAAGTTTTCCCGATCAGGTGCGGTACCAATTGGGAATTCAGAAAGCCACCCGCCATTGTTCAAGGTTCTCCTGGCTTCAGATACATGCTGACTTGGATAGACTCTGTCCAGTCCATGCGCAAGTACTGCTGTGTTGTTTACTCCACAACGATTAGCTGCTCTATGGGCAGAAATATCGATTCCGAAGGCCATTCCACTTACAATGAGAATGTCTTTTGAACTGATTTCTTCGATAAACTGATTGACCATTTGTACCCCGTAAGCGCTAGAATGTCGTGTGCCTACGATACTAATGACCTTGTTTGTATTAAGATTTATAGAGCCTTTGGCAAATAAGTTTGTAGGCGCATCATTGCAATACTCTAGCCGATGTGGGAATTTTTCATCTTGATAAAAAAGGTTTGAAACACCATGCTTCTCCATGTTGTCGAGCTCCTTTCGTGCCAACTCTAACGCGTTAGTTCGTTGCATATTTAGCAGGTTGGTTCGTGGAATCTCTTCTAAACACAATAGATGATTCAAAGGCTCACTGAATATCGGTCGGGGGTCGCCAAGCCTCTTAATTAGGCGACGCGCATATACGGGGCCTATTCCGTCGAGGTAGTTTATAGCAATTTGATAAATCCTTGAATCCATGGTGATAAATGAAGACGAAAGTATGTTTTGAGGCTTATTCTGCTGTCCGACAAAGTGATCTGTTTTGTAAGTGTTCACTTTTTGGACATAAGTGCTGCATGCAAGGCTAAGTCGGAGACGTCGATATTTCATATTATTGCATCAACCTTCACCTCATGATTATGCGAATAGTTACTTTTCTAGTCTGCGTTCTTGCTTCTATAGCAAGCTTTTCTCAATCGGGTACGCTTACAGGCGTGATCAAAGATGCCCAGAATGAGGAAACTTTGATCGGCGCAAGCATTGTAAGTAATAAATCTGTGGCTGTCACTGATATTCAGGGGCGTTTCGTCTTAGAATTGCCTGTAGGCTCTCAGAAAGTAACCATTTCTTATATCGGCTACAAATCATTTCAAGAGGAAGTATTTATCAAAGCTGGTGAAGTCGAAAGCCTATCGATAAGCCTTGAACCGGACGTTACAGCGCTTGATTTAGTTGTTGTTTCAGCCGGTAGATTTGAGCAGGACATCACCGAACTTACCGTTTCTCTAGAGGTCCTCAAACCAAACATTATTGAGAATAAGAATACGACATCTATTGACGATGCCTTGAACCAGACGCCTGGGGTAATAATTGTCGATAATGAGCCTCAAATCCGATCGGGAAGTGGATATAGCTTTGGCGCAGGTAGTCGAGTTATGGTACTTGTAGATGATCTTCCATTGCTGTCCGGTGATGCTGGAAGACCTTCTTGGGGTTTTCTACCGGTTGAAAATGTCGAGCAAGTTGAGATAATAAAGGGTGCGAGTTCTGTCCTGTACGGATCGGCCGCGCTGAGTGGTGTTATTCACTTGCGCACAAAATACCCGAGTGGGCAACCCGAAACAAAGGCCAATGTATTCTATGGGGTGTACAGCAAACCTCAAACTACAGAAGGCAAGTACTGGTCAGGTTCCCCAATGATGACTGGAATGAATTTTTTCCATTCTAGGAGAATAGGTCAGTTATCTATGGTTATTGGTGGAAGCTATTTGGGTGATGATGGGCATCTAGGTCCAGTGCATGATTCTGAAGGAATTCCTGCATCGAGCGAATACAACCCCGTCGATGTGAATAGGTATGCTGCCGAAACAAGAGCACGGATCAACATGAACCTGCGGTGGGAGGCAAAAAAGATTAAAGGTCTAGCCATTGGTGTCAATACCAATTGGCTCAAAGGTGAGTCATTGAGTACCCTCCTATGGGACAACAACAAAGAAGGCCTTTATACAGCGTTTGACGGTGCTGCTACTCGCACACGCCAAGTGATTGGTAATGTTGATCCATACATTGAATACGTGACGAAGCAAGGCAGTCGCCATTCACTGCGAACGAGATGGTTCAATCTTGATAACAACAATGACAATGGCCAAGGCAACTATAGCGATGTATACTATGCAGCGTACCAATACCAGCAACGTTATGAAAGGTTCAATATCAAGGACTTCACGACCACCTTGGGAGCTGTAGGCATATATACGAATGCCACCGGAGAGCTATACACAGGTGAGAATGCCAATGGAGTTAATGCTGCTTCAAACTACTCGGCATATCTTCAGTTGGACAAAAAGTTTTGGGGAAAGTTGAATATCTCCGGCGGAATGAGATATGAGCATTTCCGGATTAACAACGAAAAGGAAGGGCGACCAGTATATCGAGGTGGACTGAATTATCAATTGGCTAAAGCTACTTTCATTCGTGCCTCATATGGTCAGGGATATCGATTTCCAACAATGGCCGAAAGGTATATTCAAACTAAAGTGGGCGTGATTAGTGTCTTTCCCAATCAAGAGTTGAATTCTGAATCGTCCTACAATGCCGAACTTGGAATTAAACAAGGTTTTAAAATCGGAAATTTTCAGGGATTTCTGGATGCCGCTTATTTCATCCAAGAATACAAGGATTATATCGAATTTACCTTTGGGCAGTGGGATCCAAATCCAGCATTCAATAACTTTCTTGGTCTTGGATTTAAAAGTGTAAACACTGGAAATGCCAAAGTTACTGGCTTGGACCTAAGTATTCTTGGTGGCGGTAAAATTGGAAAAGTGGATGTTCAGGTGCTCGCTGGATACACCTATTCAGTGCCGATTTCTACTACGCCTGATTACGTTTATGCGCGCTCTCCTATAGATACGGCTAGTATATTGAGTATCGATATGTTCAGTGAAGCGAGTTATGCCAGTACAAGCAGCAATACCGATAATAATTTCCTCAAATATAGACTGCGACATCTTGTGCGGGGAGACATTGAGGCTACGTATAAGAAGGTCATAATTGGTCTAAGTTACCGGTACAATACTGTTATGGATAACATAGATTCGGTTTTTGAATTGCTTGACGATCCGAATGACCCGCTCACTTATCAAGGTTATGGAATAATCGAATGGAGGGCAGACAATGCGAAAGACGACTCTGTATTTGACTTCCGGTTCTTATACCAATTCAACGAAACACATAGGCTGGGCTTGGTCATGAACAATATGTTCAATCGAGAGTATGCCATTCGTCCTTTAACCGTAGAAAAGCCTCGGACAACAGTTCTACAGTATACAGTGACACTATGAGAGTCGCAGGCTTCATTCCATCGAGATTTGGATCTCAACGTTTTCCGGGTAAACCACTGGCTTTGATACATGGAAAGCCAATGATCCAATGGGTTTACGAAAATGCGAAAAAGTGCACCATGTTGGACGAATTGTGGGTAGCAACAGACAACCAAGAGATCTACAACACTGTTGTAGGGTTTGGAGGCGAGGCGATCATGACCATGGAGGAACATCCCTCTGGCACCGATCGGTGTTTGGAGGCGTTTGTTAAATCCGGATCGACATGCGATGTTGTAGTCAATATTCAAGGAGATGAGCCGTTCATTAAACCTGAAATGATTGAGTCTTTGGTGAAACTTTTTAATCGACCAGAAGTAGAATTAGCAACTCTAATTAAGAAGATCGATTCAGTTGACAGTTTGCTCAATCCGAATAAGGTAAAAGTGACTATCTCCAACGAAGGAAAAGTGCTTTACTTTAGCCGGAGTCCTATACCATTTTGTAATGGAGAGTTGGCTCATGATTGGGTGCAAATGCACACCTATTACAAGCATATTGGGATCTACGGCTACCGAGCGAATGTCTTGCGAGAAATATGCCATATGCTTCCCTCTACATTGGAACAATGCGAGTCATTGGAACAGTTAAGATGGTTGGAAAATGGTAAATCGATTTTTGCCGCAATCACTAAATTTGAGTCCCCAGCGGTCGATTCGCCAGAGGATATCAAAGCGATTGAAAACACGCACACACTTTAAGATAGCTTTTGTGAAATGCCTAGCATTTTGCTTGAATAGAAATATTACCTTCGTAAAAGGAAAATGAAGAATTTAGGAATAGACATAGGACAACTGCTGTATCTGCACGATTGCGTGATAGTTCCGGGGTTTGGTGGATTCGTGGGCAATGAAGTCGGTGCGCGCATAAACACCAGGCAAAAGACTATTGCTCCTCCTTCAAAATTCATTTCGTTCAATAAAAACCTTACGCACAACGATGGCCTGTTGGCCAACGCCTTAGCAAGACGTTATAAACTCACTTACGACGAGGCGGTCGCGGAGATAGAGACACTTGTTGCTTCTTTCAAAGGTTCACTTGCCGATGGTCTCCGTGTTGAATTGGAGTCAGTAGGTGCATTGTATATGTCCCAAGATGGACGAATGCACTTTATCGTCGATGAAAAAATGAACTTCCTGACTAGTGCTTTTGGATTGGGAACCATTACTTTACCGCAGCATGTTGTGGCTGTTAAGCCCGAAACTGGTGAAACAAAAGTAGTACCTCTTCCTATTGAAATTAAAGTTGACGATAAAGAAGATACCCCTCGCAAAAGAAGAGGATTGTGGATTGCGGCGGCTGCCGTGGTGCTTCCTCTCATAGCAGCTACGGGCTATATCTATTTGAAAGGAAATCCTGGAGGCAAGAACATTAATTTTGCTTCACTCAACCCATTCTCTTCTCATGAAATCTCTTCGGTATACCAACCTCGATTTGAGGAGGAAGCAGTAATTTTTAATTATCCGGAGGATGAAAATTCTTTGGAGAAAATTGCTCAAGGAAACCCTCTGATGTCTGGTGTCTACTTTTCATTTATCGATGATAAAGTAAGCCCTGAAGGAGTCATGGTCAAGTTTAATGACGCGAAATTAAACAATAATTTAGACGTTTCTGAAACTCTGAATTCCACTTTAGAATCTACTCTAGTAGAAGTAAATCCTGCTGTTGAGGTAAGGCCAAATTCAAGCCTAGAGGCAGCAACTTCTATGGAATTGTATTTCATCGTTGGAGGTGCGTTCAAACAAAAGTCCAATGCAGAAGGATTAGTCAATTCTCTCAAAAGCAAGGGGTTCGACGCTTCTATTTTTGGTCATAAAAGAGGATTGCATTTGGTTTGTTATGGGAGCTATACCAACAAAAAGGCAGCAAAAGAAGCACTGAAAGAAATCAAGTCTTCTCAGAATAAAAGTGCGTGGCTCTCTAAAAATTGAGAGTTCATATGAATCCTGATCTCCGCGTTATTCGTGAAAATATTGATGCCATTATCTTTGATTTTGGAGGCGTCCTCTTTGATATAGACTATCAAGCTCCTGTTCGTGAATTCATCAAGCTCGGCGCTAAGAATTTTGACACCCTATATTCAAAGAAAGCACAGAGTGCCTCATTCGATCAATTGGAAAAAGGGGAAATAAGCGAAAGTGATTTTTGGCGGGGACTCAGTAAGGTACTAGAAATGGATGTCACTTGCGCGCAAATGGAGCAGGCGTGGAATTCGATTCTTATCGGCATAGAACCTTCTAGAGCTGTTTGGCTAGAAGAAATTCAAAAAGTGTACCGTTCTTTTATCTTGAGCAATACCAATAGCATTCATGTGCGAGCTTTTGAGCAAATGATTGATCAGGATGTTGGAATTCGAAAATTCAAAAATGGTTTCGAAAAGGTCTATTATTCGAACGAAATTGGGATGAGAAAGCCGAGCGCTGAAATTTTTAATTTCGTCCTGGAGCAGAATTCACTCGATCCCAAAAAGACTTTATTTATTGATGACTCTATTCAGCATGTCGAAGGTGCCAGGTTGGCAGGACTGAATGCATTCCACTTGGATTTGGAGCAAACAAATATTGAAACGGTCCTCAAGACGTGGGTTCCGCTCTAATTGAGCATTTTTGCTATTGACAGCCAGAATGCTTCCTTGCATGGCTTGGCTCCTTGCTCCATAAGCACAAACATCTCTTCCTTCCTTGAACTTCTATATGCTCGCGTACCGTGCAGTACTTCCGGCGCATATTTGGTAAGGTCAATCTTTCCTGTGGCTACTCCTTGAACGTCGTCGTTGCTTGTAAGATCAAGACCTTCAGATTTGAAACGTAGGACTATGGCAGAAGCTTCTTTTTCATCAAACTTATACACCCTCAACTCCTGTGGGAATCGGTGTTGCATGAATTTAATGTTGCCGAGGATCTTTTCGAAAACAATGTCGCTAAATACATCTATCATTTCCTCTGATTTTTCAGGGGAGTTCTTCTGCATTGACTTCCAGTCATCAGCAGTTACTGTATTAGAAGCGAGAAACTTAATGAAGTCCTGTTGAAGTGAATCAAGTTCTTCGGCGTTTAATCGGCGGAATTTCATGGTGCAAAATTAGCTTTTCGAAGCGTATAGAGCAAGACATTTGCATGCAATGCTAAAAGCAAAAAAAGGCCGGCGTAAAACACCGGCCATAAATGTGAGTTTTTGGGTTATCGAATCGTAATTTTCGAATTCGAAGATGTGTACTGGTTGCTAACTTGAACGAAGTAAACACCAGTCGAATAAGCAGTGACATCAAGACTTAGCTTAGACAAGCTTGTTGCCTTTTGATAGACAATTTTTCCTGTCAAATCTAAAATTGTGACGTTGTTGTTTACTGATTTTGTAACGAATTCAATATTCAACAATGAACTTGCTGGATTAGGATACAAGGTGAAATTGTTTGCTGTAAAGTTGTTGATGTTGTCGATAATGACCGTCACAACATCAGAAGTTCCTTCGCATCCCCATGCGTCAGACACCACTACGTAATAGTCTCCGTCTTGAGCGGCGTTGTATGAACTCCCTGCAGCCCCGTTGATGGTATTGCCGTCTAAGTACCATTGGTAGTCATTATAGGTCTCAGAAAGAGTCAAGGCGCCTCCATCTTGAGAAATTACTGGTTCTGGAATTGGGTGACTTGTGATGTCAAATGAAATCCCATTGGTCATTTCATAATTTGGACATTCTTCAGCGGTAACAATTACTGTGAAGCTTCCTGTTTCAGAAACAGTGTATGAACTTGATGTTGCGCCCATAATCTCTGTGCCATCGTCGAACCATTGGTACGATTCAAATGGATCCCCAGTTATAGTGAGTTCTGTGCTTTCGCCTTCGCATAATTCAGTTGTGCCTTGTCCAGAAATAACTACAGGAGCAAATACATGGCCGTCTATCAAAATTGGGAAAGTAGATTCTGTGCAAGATTCCGAGGTTGTTTCACACCAAACTGAATATCCACTATACGTGCCATCCACGTCGAATGCCTGCCCCGTTTCTCCTTCAATCAACAATGGCTCACCAAAGTCACCTAACTGCTGATACCACTGATAAGAATCCCATTGTTCAGTGCTCAATGTTGCTATTTCGTCAGGACAAAGTATGCCTGGCTCACCAATAATTCCCGGATCATGAGTGCATGTACCTTCCGTTAGGTTGAAATTGAACGCGTCCAACCACAATTCCGAGCCAGGATGCGCTGCGCCTAAGTCATCAATAGGTGAGCTGAATGCAATAACTGCATAATATTGAAAGTCATAATCTAGAGCTTCAGCACTGAAATTAAAAGACCCCATTGTCCAATCTGCTGTCGCATCAACAAAATATGGAATAAAGACTAGGCCTTCAGCGTCATTTTCAATATCATCTGAGAGCACCAAAAAGAGAAAGGCTTGATCACCACCTACAGAATTGTACTTATACCAGAAGTCTAAAGTTTCAGAATCATCAGGCAAAGGAACGTTTGCTATTACACCGTCCTCAGTTGTTGTGCCCTGGTATGCGGCGCTTACGACGGTGTCATTTTCAGTGCTTAAAAGTGTATTCAGCTTGAGTGAGTAGCTACCTTCATAGGCATCCGTCGATTGCTCAAAAGTGGCATATTCAGGACTGTAAAGCACTTCCCAATCAGCAGGAAGGACAATCGGAGGATTGTCAATCCAAGTATCGAGGTTCCCGCCCGGAGTCAATTGCATGGTGCCATTGAGTATCACATTATCGATTTCAAGATAGTTTCCTGCAAAACCCGTTGATGGATCGTCAAGAATGTCGTTAGAAGCAAATATGATCGAACAATGATCAGGAACCGATGTGAGGGGCATATCAAAGTTAAAAGTCATGGTTTCCCACGTTGCTTGCGTTCCCGAAATTTCGAAGAAATAATTTCCGGCGCCATCTTGTCCGCCAGTTACCAATTCGCCGTTATTTTGGAATTGGACCAAAACGAACCCCGGTGACGTCACGTCAATGTCATAGCGCATAGCTACTGAAATCCCTGAAACGCTCATATCAGTAAATGGAAAACCACCAAGAAAAATCAAATCATCTTCCTCAGGGGCATCTCCCCAAATAGCATATCCTGCTATCACATCATCGTCGGTAACTGTCGTTTCCATTCTCAAACCAGACCCGCTAATTCCTGCCACTTCAGTGACTGGTGTAAGGCCAAATGTCCAATATAGCTGGTCATTTGCGTTTGAGTAATTAGAGGGAGCGATGTCTGGATATGAAAAAGTAGGAGTTTCGTCCCAAATTTCGAATCCGCCATTTTCTTGCGAAAAAGTGAATAGACAAGTAAACAATAGTACAGATGTAAGTAGTAGTTTATTCATAGTTGTAGTCTTTATTCGATATAAGGAATAAAATTAGTTGTTTCTGGTGAAGAAGAATCCCTCACTTCGCTTAGTTATAAACTTAATGCTATTTAAATTGAGGTCCTACACATATAATATTTTGATGATTATTGATATGCAATAGCGCCCACCCAAATTCCAACATGAAAATAAATACTAATCGCTGGAACATAATTAGATATACAGTTTATCTGCCGATTTATGATGCGTTGGCCTCTGTTTTTTCTGGTTATCGTAAACAATCAATCGACCTGCTCAAGTTAACCCATAAACAAAGAATTTTAATCATAGGAGCCGGCACTGGAGCTGATTTGGAATACTTGGAAGGGCAAGCTGATATTACGGCCGTTGACTTGACTCCCGGAATGATTTCTAGATTGAAAATTCGGGCAAGTAAACTTCATTTAGCAGTGGACGCCCGAGTAATGGATGCTCATAAATTGGAGTTCGATGATGCTTCTTTCGACGTGGTGATATTGCACTTAATTCTTGCTGTTATTCCCGATCCTTATCTTTGTATTAGGGAGGTTGAAAGGGTTTTACGCCCTGGCGGGCAAATGGTGATCATGGATAAGTTCATTCAACCAAATACTCGACCTAGTTTGATGCGCCGATTAGTCAATCCAATTACCGATCTATTCTTTTCCAACATTACCCGCGATGTTGAAGAAATATTAGGCACAACGGAACTTGAAATTATTGGAAACCAACAATTGAAATCAATTTTCAGACTAGTTTATGTGATGAAAAGAGCTGACTAAGAGCGTCCTACCATATTTGCAGGAACTACCCAAGCATCGTATTCTTCCTCAGTCAAATATTCTAGGGCTAGTGCGGCAGCTTTAAGCGTTGTTCCTTCAGCATGCGCCTTTCCTGCAATTTCTGCCGCTTTGTAGTACCCTATTTTGGTGTTCAACGCAGTGACAAGCATAAGTGAATTGTTCACCAGTTCCTCTATTCGTGCCGAATTTGGTTCTATTCCTTGAGCACAATTTTCATCGAAAGACACGCAAGCATCTCCAATTAATCTGGCTGATTGCAACAAGTTGGACGCCATTACCGGTTTGAAGACATTGAGTTCATAGTGACCTTGAGCTCCTCCAATAGTTATAGCAACGTCATTTCCTATAACCTGAGCGCATACCATAGTCAAGGCCTCGCATTGGGTTGGGTTTACCTTGCCTGGCATGATTGAACTTCCTGGCTCATTGGCAGGAATGATCAATTCGCCTATTCCAGAGCGTGGACCAGAGGCCATCAATCTGATGTCATTGGCAATTTTATTCAATGAAACAGCCATTTGTTTCAGAGCACCATGTGTTTCTACGAATGCGTCATGGGCGGCCAAAGCCTCAAACTTGTTTTCAGCTGAGACAAATGGGAGACCAGTGAATTCCGCGATTTTTTTTGCAACGAGATCGGCATATCCATTTGGTGTGTTGATGCCTGTGCCAACTGCAGTGCCTCCCAAAGCAAGTTCGGAGAGGTGAGCCAATGTATTTCGAAGGGCTCTTAGTCCATGATCTAGTTGAGATATATATCCTGAGAATTCTTGGCCAAGCGTGAGTGGAGTAGCGTCCATCAAATGTGTTCGCCCGATTTTTACCACATTATCGAATTCCGTTGCTTTCGCTTGGAGCGTATTCCTCAATTGTTCAACACCTGGAATGGTAGTTTCAACGATCATCTTGTAGCAGGCAATATGCATACCTGTTGGGAATGTATCATTAGATGATTGAGACTTGTTCACGTCGTCATTTGGATGTAAGGCCTTTGGCTTATCCATCAAGCTACCACCCTGAAGCACGTGCCCGCGATTGGCTACTACTTCATTGACATTCATGTTGCTCTGAGTTCCTGAGCCCGTTTGCCAAATAACAAGAGGAAATTGATCGTCTAGAGCACCGGTGACGATTTCATCGCAAACTTTTGAGATGAGATCGCGCTTTTCGCTTACTAAAGCACCTAGGTCACAATTTGCATGAGCTGCAGCTTTTTTCAGGTAAGCAAAGGCATGAATGATCTCAATAGGCATACTTGCAGCTGGTCCGATTTTGAAATTATTTCTTGAACGCTCTGTCTGCGGACCCCAGTACTTATCTGCTGGCACTTGTACTTCTCCAATCGTGTCTTTCTCAATTCGGTATTCCATATTGCAATTTTTCGCAGACGTAATTATTCAATTGGCTGCTGAATTTTCAATGTAATTATGAGGTCATTTATGATTCGCTAGCCTTGCCTTCGCCCATGAGGAAGGACTTCAGAAAACCATCTATTTCACCGTCCAAAACGGCATCGGTGTTGGTCGATTCATGACCGGTACGAACGTCTTTCACCAATTTATAAGGCTGTAAAACGTAACTCCGAATTTGTGAACCCCATTCGATTTTCTTTTTGTCGGATTCAATTTCTGCACGTGCTTCATTTCGACGTGCAATCTCCATTTCGAAGAGCTGAGACTTCAAAAGCTGCATCGCTTTTTCTTTGTTTCCTAGTTGGCTTCTGGTTTCAGTGTTGTCTATTATGATACCCGTTGGAGCATGTCGCAAACGAACACCGGTCTCCACTTTGTTCACGTTTTGTCCACCTGCACCACCTGATCTGAATGTCTCCCATGAAATATCTCCGGGACTCACTTCAATTTCGATGGTGTCATCAACAAGCGGGTAAACATATACCGAAACAAATGAAGTGTGTCGTTTGGCATTGGAGTCAAAAGGAGAAATCCGAACCAATCGATGAACACCATTTTCACCTTTGAGCATGCCAAAAGCAAATTCACCGTCAAATTCCAACGTGACTTGCTTGATTCCAGCAACGTCACCTTCTTGATAATCTAGTTCGCGAATTTTGTAGCCGTTTTTTTCTGCGTACATCATATACATCCGCATCAGCATTCGGGCCCAATCACAGCTTTCTGTGCCACCAGCGCCGGCAGTAATTTGAATGACGGCACTTAGTATGTCCTCTTCAGATGAGAGCATGTTTTTAAACTCCAAATCTTCAATTGACTGGACAGCGGAGGTGAAGCCGTCCATGATCTCATCGGCATCTACTTCTCCTTCTTTGAAGAATTCGTATAAAACTTTGAGGTCCTCAACAGCAGATTCAGACTTCGCATAGGAGTCAGTCCAAACCTTCTTGTTTCGGATTTGCTTCATTACTATCTCGGCCTTTTTGGGGTCATTCCAAAACTCTGGATCCTGAGTCTGTTTTTCTTCCTCAGCTATTTGAATGAGTTTCGTATCGACACTAAGATACCCTCTCAACGCAGCCAAGCGTTTCAACATTTTGTTGAATTGGTCTTGTGTAAACATGGGCGCAAATGTAAGCAAGGAATCGCAATTTGAGGTGCTTTAGTCAACGACTAATTTTGCCGCTTGCCAGGCCTGTTGTTGTTCGATACCCTTTGATATTAGGAATTGGGCTAGCTTCCCTGTTTTAACATACTTATCATTTTCTCGAATCAACGCGCTTTTCTTGCGAGCTGTTTCAATTACCAATGCGTCGTACTCCTCTCTGTCAAAGGAATCTAATGCAGTTTCAATCAGTGAGCTGGCGATTCTTAATCGACTAAGCTCGGCGCGCACTTTAATTCTTCCCCATTTTTTAATTCTGATTTTGCCGCTGGCAAATGAAATGGCAAATCTCGTGTCATCAAGGAATCCTTCCTCCTTCAGCAGGCCAATGAATCGATCTACTTGTTCGTCACTGAGATCCATTTTGCGCATTTTTTCCTGCAATTGAGACGTGCATCGCTCCTGATAGGCACACCATCTCCGAAGTCTTTCAGCTAATTCTTCTTCCATCAGGGGTAAAATTAGCCAATTGATTTTGCTTGTAATAATTATTATTTATTCGCCTCTTTCACCGATGAATGCGGGTATAATGGCAGTTGCGCAAAGGAACTGCTAAGCTCGAAAAACGAAAGAAGTGGATTGAATGAAACCTTCTTACTTAGAATTCGTTTTTTCCAATTGGCATGAAGTATCTATAATTGTTACTTTTGCCTCAATACTTTAGATTGAAAAACAACTGACGATGAAAGCAGAATTGCTGGCACAAATGATGGCGATGGCCTCTACTGAGGATCCCTCATCAACTAAAGCCGAAATAAAATCGTTAGTGTCTCGGTACAATACCGAGACATTACGGGAAAAAGCTGAGCAGAAAACTGCTTGGGATGGTGTAGAACACGAGGAAGGCGAAGAATTTATTTTTCAGCCGAACACTTTGGATGCAGAATTCGAATCGAATTATGCGTCTTTTAAGGAGAAAGATCAAGCTCAGCGCGAGTTAATCGCGGTGGAGCAAAAGAAGAATCTCGAAAAGAAAAAGGAAATCCTCGGCAGTTTGAAACTCTTAATTCAGGACGAAGAAAACATTGGAAAGGCCTTTGGCACGTTCAAAGAGCTTTCTGATGAATGGAATAAGATTGGCCAAGTACCCGGAGATAAACACAGAGAAATTCAAGATGATTTCATCCGGTTACGAGATGATTTTTTCTACAATATCAATATCTACAAGGAGCTGAAAGAGCATGACTTGAAGATAAATGAGAAGATAAAAATTGATCTAATTGCTGCGGTGAAAGCTGTAAATACAGAATTACCGATTCGTGAGTTGGATTTAGAAGTCCGCAGTCTCCAGTCTAAATGGATGGAAGTAGGACCTTCTGCAAGAGAGACTTATATGCAAATGGCGGATGAGTTTTTTGGAGCTTGTCGAGAGCATATTTCGAAAATAAAAGATCACTACAACGAACTCCAGAAGGAACAGGATGTAAATCTTGAGAAAAAGAAGGAGCTTGTAGTTCAGCTTGATGCATTTGTGGATTTGGACATCCAGAATCACGGAACATGGAAGAAAAAGACCGAACAAGTTTTGGCGCTTCAGGAAGCATGGCGAAGCATTGGTTTTGCTCGAAAGGTTGACAATGAGGTAGTATGGGAAGAGTTTCGTGGTAAGTGCGACAAGTTTTTTGCCACTAAACAGGCGTTTTATGATTCTAGACGCGACGTACACAACGAGAGTAAAAAGAAAAAAGACGAACTTATCGTTAAGGCAAAAGAGCTTTCAACCAACACCAACTGGAAAGAAACAACGCAGGCGTTGATCGGTTTGCAAGACGAGTGGAAGAAGGTGGGTCCTGCTGCTCATTTCGAAGAACAAAAGCTTTGGAATGAATTCCGGGCTGCATGTGATGTTTATTTCAAGGCAAAAAAGACTCACTTCGGGTCAATGGATAAAGAGCAGGCAGAAAACCTAAAACTGAAGGAAGCTTTGGTTGAAGAAATCAATACTTCTAAACTTTCGGGTAATAAGCATGAGGATATTCTCAAGCTCAAAGAGTTTTCGGTAAAATGGCATGAAATTGGTCATGTGCCGAAAAGAGATTTGCAAGTGGTTTATGACAAGTACAATGCGGCCTTGGATGTGAAGTATACCCAATTGAATGTGAACGACGAGGAAAGAAATATTCTGAGTTTCAAGCAACGAATTGGCGGAAATTCACAAGGTCAGTTGCACAAAGAAAGAGGTTTTATTCTAGGTAAGGTAGAAAAGATTCAGAGCATGATTCGCCAGTACGAGGGCAATATGATGTTGTTCACCGGAAAAGGTGCAGACGCTATGAGGCGTGAAATTGATAAGAAAATTAAAGCTGGCGAGCGCGAAATTGCTGAACTTGAGAAAAAACTAGATCTAATTGATGACTAGTCCAATTCCTCCGAAGTAATATCCGGTTTTTGTATTTTAGCTGTCGCTGAGGGCACTGAAAAATAGAAGGTTGCGCCATTCTCAACTTCCGCGTATGCTTTAACGAAACCGCCATGTCTGTCTACTATTCTTTTAACAATGGCAAGCCCGACTCCAGTTCCGTCAAAATCATCTCCATGATGTAGTCGTTGGAATACGCCAAAAAGTTTGTCGGCAAATGCCATATCAAAACCTACACCGTTGTCCTTGACCCAATATTCGTTGAAGTCATCATTTTGGTTAGACCCAATTTCAATGCTTGTTTTGGGTTTGTTTTTCGAATATTTAATCGCATTCCAAATAAGATTTACGAGTACTTGCCTCACCAATGCCTTGTCACCTTGGCATTTTGGTAAATTGTGAACTAGAAAAGAAATTTCTTGATCCTCAATTGAAATGGTCAATTCTTGAATGACCTCGTTAACAAGGGCTTCCAGATCGATCATAGAATGATTCAGCGGTAACCTTCCCATTCGAGAGAAATTCAATAAATCGTCAATCAAATCACTCATTTCTTGAGCGCCGCGGATGATATGGCCCAGATATGATCTATGCGTTTCGTTTAAGTCCTTTTCCGTTTCTTCATCAAGGACTTGTGAAAAGCTAGATATTGCTCTCAAGGGAGCCCTCAGGTCATGTGAAATTGAATAGCTAAAGCTCTCTAGTTCTTTGATAGCAGAACGCATTTTGTCGGTGCGTTGGGTAACTCTGACTTCTAAAGTGTCGTTCAGCTCTTCAAGAGCTTCCAGAACTGTGTCTTTAGATATTGCAGCTCCCATGTTTCTTGCCACTGTAAGAAGGCTAGATTTCTCGTAATTTGACCAGGTTGCATTCTGCTCGTCTCGAATTACCAATAAAGTGCCCCAAATAGCATTGTTCACTAAGATTGGCGCACCGATAAGATTACAAATTCTGGAGTGTAGCCCATTGAGTATTTCTTGCCCCTCCTCGGTGCGGAGTTCAACACAAGATCCACTTGTGAAGTCATCGAAATGAGATTCAAATACCGAACTATTAATTCCCAATAAACTCGCATTGAGATTTTCTATGGAAGAATTTTGATCATCTCCATTCCAGGTTTTTATAATCTTAAATTGAGCTTCTTTTCCGTCATCTTCCAATTTAAAAATGACGCCCAAATTAGCGTCTAATGCCTGACAGGTAACCTTCATAGCTTTGCTCAAGGCTTCTTTGGTGTCTTCGGAGGAAATTAACTCTCCAGCACCATTTGAGATTCCTTGTAAAAGCTTTGCTTGGTGAAAAACTTCTCTCTCCTTTTCTTTCATCGCGGAGATATTAGTAGTACTCATAAGCATGCGGTAATAGCCAAACTCATTGCCCAGAAATTTCGCATGTTTCCAAGTACATATTTCTTCGCCTTTGGAATTTAGAAAATATGCTTCTCCTTCATATGAAGCTTGATTATTCCAAATTGCCAACACTAGACTTTCCATGTGATCAGTGCTTTTGGCTGAATAGAACTTGTGCACGTTGGTTCTAAAATCTGAGACGGATTTGCATCCATAAAGGTTGAGCGTCTCAGGATTGAGATCTTGTAATTTAAGCATGGACCTGATGTCCATGTAATTGCTTCGATTAATATTCAGGTGCTTGAGAATGTCTGTTACTCCTTGTTGCTTTAGTTTTGTGAGATACTCTAAAAGAAGAGAGTAGTCATAATCTCCAATGGCGACACCTACAGATTGGAAAGTGGACTTGTACTTCTTTTCTGATTTGAGAAGCTTGTCCTGAAACTTTTTTCTTTCGATTGAATAGATGATCGATTTTTCCAGCAAGTTACTGTCGAACTCGCCTTTTACTATATAGTCTTGAGCTCCAAGTTTGACAATTTCAAGGGCTATGTTTTTATCACTAAGTCCAGAAAGTATAACAATGGGAGTGTCAATGATTCCCCGGTGCAAAGAAGTAAAAGTCTCCTGTCCGAAACTATCGGGGAGAAACAGGTCAAGAAATATGATGTCAAAGACGTTATCATTTACAAGGTCGACCGCTTGCTCTAAAGTCTCAGCGTGTTCAATGTGAATGAAAAAATCTCGTATTTGACCTAATATTTCTTTGAAGATGATATAGTCCTGTAAGTTGTCTTCGACGACCAGGATGTTAATCTTCAGATAATTCATTCAGGTTAAGTTGGTAAGGTGAAGTGGACTTTTGTTCCTTTATTTTCTATGGAATCAATCCGTAATTGGCCACCAAATTTTTCAACTATAGCCTTGGCAACTGCCAGACCTGCTCCAATATTTGGGGTGTTCTTATCGGCCTTGCGAAATATCTCGCAAACGCTATCTAAATATACAGATTTTATCCCTTTGCCATTGTCTTCTACACAAAACTCATGGTAATCTCCTTCTGTTTGTGAAGTGATTTTTATGTGCAAGTGATCTGACCGTTTATTTTCGAAGGCATTTTGAAACAAGATTTTGAAAAGATCAATGATCAAGCTGGGTTGAGCATGAGCATTGGGAAGGTTTTTGTAATCAACAGAAGCATTGCTCAATTTCAGGTCGGCGCTGAACATGTCAAATAAATCTTCCATCAAATCCCCTAAAACTATTTCAGTGATTTCTTCAGTGGTTCGACCAACTCTTGAATAGTCAACAAGCGCGCGCATCATGAGTTTCATTTTGTCAGCGTTTTCCTTGCAGTAGCGAATGTATGTCTGCGCTTCTTCAGGCAAACTATCTCCATGTTTCTTGTCTATCAAATCCATGAAAGACGTCATCATTCTAAGCGGCTCGTTTAAGTCATGAGATACAATGTAAACGAATCTTTCAAATTCATTTGTAGGTGTATCTAAAGCTTTCGTGTGCATTTTGGGGGTGAAGTGTGGGTTTGTCATTTCTCTTTTTCAGATAGTACTTCTTCAATAATCTGTGGTAGAATCATGAACTCTTCATTCTTTTTTACGCAGCGCTTGACGCCCTCGGAAGTTGCCAATTTAAGGGTGTAAGGATCGTCTGTATTTGAAAGAAAAATAACGGGAACTCTGATCCGTAATGATTCCATTAATTTTATAAAATCAAAACCATCAATGGTAGGCATAGATATATCAAGTAGGATTAAATCTATTGCTGAGGTGGTCAATACGGAGATGGCTTCGCTTATAGTCAATGAAATTTCGACATCGTAACCGTGCATGTCGAGCAGCATTTTGGTGGTTTTCAATGTCACCACTTCGTCATCGATTAATAAGAGCTTAGTCCTCATGCCTCCTCCAAGTTTCTATAAAACTATTTTCCTCAAAGGTATCAGCACATTGATCTTACTGAGTAAGACCAATTCTTAATACTATGTAGGAATAATCTTACAAACTACGTTTGGCACGTGGCTTTTTCCAGACAGGAACGGCTCCACAGGGCTCTCCATACATGATACTTGCGGCTACTGGTTGCACCAGAGCCAAGAAATCTAAGTAAGCGGAATCAGGAACATTCTTACCACACCCCTTGATCATAATCTTGGAATCAGTAAAAGGTTGAACATCAAGGGATGATATAGCAGTTCGGAAGTGTTTTTCGAGAATGAGTTTTTCGGAACCTAGGGTTACATTTTCCGCGATACCCTCTAATTTGGAGGCGATCAACATAAAAGCCCAAATAGGGACAATGGCATCTTCAGAGCAAAATACTCCCACCAATTGATCTCGGTATTGACTCCAATCGGTCTCTTTGACCCAAGCGCGAAAAGGCTCCTCTTTCAAAATCATTCCCTGCCACAACTGGTTTTTTATGTCAATTACGACAATCGTTCCTTTTGGCTTGTAGGCCTCTAGGTCTATAGTGATCAAACCACTGTTTTCGATTTTGTTGATGATTTCAGACATAGGATAGGTTATCCAACAAGCTTTTTACGGCTCTCGCTGGCAAGTTCTAGACAAGTAGCTACTATTCCATCTGCATCATATCCACATTCATGATACAATTCAGCCTGGGTGCCGTGCTCAATAAATTGATCCGGTATTCCAAGTCGCTTTACAGCGGCTTTGTAATCATTGTCAGCCATGAATTCCAGTATCGCACTACCCATTCCACCTTGAATGCAACCGTCTTCTAGCGTTACGATAAGGTCGAATTTCCCAAATATCTCATGAAGAAGTACTCCGTCCAAAGGCTTCGCAAAACGCATGTCATAGTGAGCA
This sequence comes from Gammaproteobacteria bacterium, assembly GCA_047615865.1. Classification (GTDB taxonomy): domain Bacteria; phylum Bacteroidota; class Bacteroidia; order Flavobacteriales_D; family Sanyastnellaceae; genus JADFAK01. The sequence continues at coordinate 75,759 of JBLHIB010000001.1, read as the reverse complement.
GCAGAAATCCCTTTTGCATCTAGTTTTTCCAGTGCTTTAGTAGCTTCCACACCAATCGAGCCTATGGACAATATCGCTAAATCATCACCAGTTCGAATTCGACGACCAGTTCCAACTTTAATTTTCTTCATAGGTGTTTTCCATTCCGTAAGCGATCCAGTACCTCGCGGGTATCGAATGCTGAATGGTCCCATATCTGGAAGCTGAGCTGTATACATGAGATTGCGAAGCTCACTTTCATCCATTGGTGAACTCACAACCATGTTTGGAATACTTCGCATATAGGCAATGTCGAAAGATCCGTGGTGAGTTGGACCATCGGCTCCTGCGAATCCAGCGCGATCCAAACAGAATACGACATTGAGATTCTGGATAGCAACATCATGAACTACTTGGTCGTATGCTCTTTGCATGAACGACGAATAGATGTTACAAAAAGGCACCAATCCTTGAGTCGCCATACCTGCTGAAAACGTGACTGCATGTTGCTCAGCAATTCCTACGTCAAAAGCCCGATCGGGCATTGCCTCCATCATATATTTAAGAGAGCAACCAGTGGGCATAGCCGGTGTGACTCCTACAATTTTTTCGTTTTTTTCAGCGAGTTCAATAATTGTGTGTCCAAACACATCCTGAAATTTGGGAGGTTGTGGACTTTTTGGTGTCACTTTAATGATCTCGCCTGTCTCCTTGTTAAATAAACCGGGTGCATGCCATTTTGTGGCAGACTCACGCTCTGCAGGAGCAAAACCTTTGCCCTTTGTAGTAACACAATGCAAAAGTTTTGGCCCTGGGATATCTTTAAGATCGTTCAAGACCTTGACCAAGTAATCAACGTCATGGCCATCGATTGGACCGAAGTAGCGAAAGTTCAGTGACTCGAATAAGTTGCTTTGTTGCAACAAAGCTGCCTTTACGCCATTTTCAACTTTTTGTGCAATAGCCTGTGCATTAGGACCGAACTTGCTGATTTTACCAAGTAGATTCCAAACTTCATCTTTAACCTTATTGTAAGTATGTGAAGTCGTAATGTCCGTGAGGTATTCTTTTAATGCCCCTACGTTTGGATCAATGCTCATGCAGTTGTCGTTCAGCACGACAATCATGTTAGTATCTTCAACACCACCATGGTTTAAGGCTTCGAATGCAAGACCTGCGGTCATTGCTCCATCGCCAATTACGGCAATATGGTGACGATCGTTTTTCTTGATTCGATTCGCTACGGCCATGCCTAGTGATGCCGAAATAGAAGTAGATGAATGGCCTACGCCAAACGTATCATATTCGCTTTCTGAACGTTTCGGAAAACCACTTAGTCCTTTGTAAACTCGGTTTGTATCAAAACGATCTCTTCGACCAGTAAGAATCTTATGTCCGTATGCTTGATGACCCACATCCCAGACAATCTGATCTTCAGGTGTGTTGAATACATAATGAAGAGCTACGGTGAGCTCTACTACTCCCAAACTAGCTCCAAAATGTCCTCCCTTTTCCGAGACAACGTCAACAATGTATTGACGCAATTCAGAACAAATTGCTTCTAAGTCGTTCTCAGAAAATTTGGATCGAAGATCTTCAGGTAAATTTATTTGTGAAAGATGGGGACCAGCCTTGTATTCGCTCATTGTCTTGGATTGAGATTCGCTAAGCATAACAAATGTAGGAAAATATTGCTCTGCTGTTATATCGTCAATGTCCTAACGATCATTTGTTGTGTGCATTGTGTCAAAATATGCCTTAGTGAGTATTCGTGACTGTTTTTCCTAAATTGGGCTAGAAAAAATTGATTTAGCTAGCGCAAATGGGAATACTAAGCCTTGATCAACTCCAGTGCTCCCTCAAATATTTCCTTGCCATCTGTGTTGTTCAACAAGTAGTCAGAAGCCCTTTCAGGATGAGGCATCATGCCAAATACATTCTTACCTAAGTTGCAAATACCAGCTATATTTTGCACTGACCCGTTTGGATTGACGTTATCTGATATTTGACCATCTTCTTGGCAGTAACGGAAAATAACTTGGTCGTTGTCATTGATTGCCTTGAGTGTATCCTCTTTGGCATAGAAATTTCCTTCTCCGTGTGCTATAGGGATTTCATAACCTCGACCAAATTCTAGATTTGATGAGATCATGCACGAATGACTCTGCGGTGTAATGAAGGTGTTTTTGCAGATAAACTTACGACTCTTGTTATGCATGAGAGCACCAGGTAAAAGATGCGCCTCACAAAGAATCTGAAAACCGTTGCAAATTCCCATTACATAGCCCCCTTTATTTGCGTGAGCTATTACAGAATCCATAATTGGCGAAAAGCGAGCAATTGCGCCAGATCGCAAATAGTCACCATAAGAAAACCCACCCGGAATTACCACGAAATCGCTTCCTTTCAAGTCAGTATCCTTATGCCATAGCTTTTGAACTTCTTGGCCCAGAATGTTTTCTAATGTGTGAACGATGTCTTCATCGCAATTACTTCCGGGAAAAACTACTACTCCAAATTTCATGAGACCAGATTTTAGACCACAAAGTTATGAATTACAAGTCTTTCTTTCACACAAAAAAATGGGGAGCACCCATACTTTTGGTGCTCCCCACTACCTTTTATATATGGTATCTGGTTAAGTATTTTTTATTCGTGACTAAATCACGAAGTCAAACTCAATAAATATTGAGTGTCAATGAATAATCTTATACGATTTGGCTTCACCAGTATCATTGTTGAAAATGGTGATAATTCCTACTGGGACACGGTGTTGTAATGCGATTTGAATCTTTTCTGTTGAATAAGTGTCCGTGATTGGCTCAATAATTCTTTGGCCCAAGGCATTGAATCCTTCTATCGTAACGTTGTATGCATTGTTGAAGTCGAACTGGATCTGTAACTGATCGTTCACATAGAATAGGCTTACGCCGCTCGTGAACTCAGTTTCTTCCACCGAAATTATCACTTCCTGGACTTGAATTACTACTTGATATGTTCCTGAACATTGATCGTTCGAAGCTTCCAACTCAACAATGTAAACTCCTGGCTCAGTGTAAGTATGAAATGGACTGTTATCCGCGCTAAAATCGCCATCACCAAAGTCCCAGACATGATCTGTTGAGTTTGTAGATAAATTCGAGAATGCAACAGTTGCCTGCCCGTTTATTAGGTCAATCACTTGGTTGTCGGCGTTAAAAAGGGCGGTCACTGTCGGAGCCGACTCTACAACAAAGCTGGCACCAATTGAACATCCGCTGGAGTCCATGATGAGCACGCTATGTTCGCCAGCTGCTAAACCTGAAACTGTAGGTTCAGTGGACTTTGTGCTCCACAAGTAGTCTAAATCACCGGTTCCTCCAGCAGCCAGAATGGTTATACTACCAGTATTGTCTTCACCGCAATCAATTGAAGCAACGGAGTAAGATTCGATAAACAACGAGTCCGGTTCAGCAATTTCGAAGCTGTGTGAAAGAGAAGGACAGAAATCATTATTCAATATGGAAAGGGTGTATGTTCCGCTTCCAAGGTTCTCAAATACTTCTGCGGCTGAAGCGCCAATACTTGATGCAACTTCTATTTCATTTACATCGGTGACGATATAATCCCACGGTCCATCACCTGTTCCCAAGGCCATGACTTCTCCATCGGTCGAGCCATAGCAAGAAATACTCGTTTCATTAACGGTAATGGTCGATCCAATGTGGATTATAAATCTCACCTCTGCCTCCACTGGATCTGTTGTAAATGCGATGGTTTCCGTAGTGTTAAGATCCCATATTTCACCGCTAATTAGGTCCTCTATGACCATACAAGCATCTAAGTTGAAAGCCGGTAAATCGATAATGCTTAGGATGAAATCACCTCCATTCGGAGAATGAACAACTAGTGGAATATCTTTGTTTCCTGTCTCCAATGGTATGCAATTTACCGCTAGAATAATGTCGTCGTCACTCTTTGTGCAGATATTGGGCACATCAGCATCACTGAAAAATTTAAAGGCATCTTCTGCTGGGTTGTAACTTTCACTTGATTCTTCGGCGAAAGCAACGATTAATTCATCTGTCGTGCCGTTCCCTTCCATTGCAATCCTCAGGAAATCATTGCTAGTATTAGTTGTTGATGTCCAGTCTAGAGATTTTGCATTTTCTGTAATACTCAACCCAGGATCTACGGCATTCGATTGAACCCAAAAAGCCTCTCCATTTTTAATTATTGGAGAACCTCCATTGATCCCAAAGCCATGAATATAAACCCTGAATTGGCGTTGACTTACATCCCAGACATAGAGCGCACTATTGATGTTGTTTTTTGACCAGGCGCTTTCTTCTTCCCAGTTGATATCGCAAGGGTAAGGATTACCAAGTACATTTAATCCATCATCCAACAGACTGCCCGTTGGAGTGAAGCTAACGGGGAAATCGACGTCCCCAATTTGAGGAAGTCCTTGTATGTCGATACCGTAACTGCCGGCATTGGCATACAAATAATAGCCACGACCAGTTTCGAAAGGATCTGTAGAGTTGGCGATACCAGCAAATGACTCAACGTCTCCCGCCTCATCGTAATATTGAATACTTATAAAAGAATACTCTGGGAAGTCTGCACCTTCAAATCCAGTCGTTACAAAATCATCGTTCCATTCTTCGAAAGTAGCATCTGTAAAAGGTGCCGAAAGAGTAAGCCATCCCGTATTCGCAGGTGAAGCAACGTATTCGACTGTTATGGCTCCCGCTATAGCGCCCGTAATAACTCGATCAAGCGAAGCAGTTTGCATTCCGTCCGAGGCCAGCGTCATTCGACCATTTGTCTGAAGTGTTGATCCTGTGAGACTAAGCACGTGTTCTACTCGAACATCTGAAATTATTTGAACATTTTGGGTTCCGTTCAATGTCATATTGTAAAAAGTACAGAGGCCAAAAATATTTTGGTCACCTGATCCATTGAAGGTTACTGTGCCATCGCTCGCTATAAATTCACCAGAATTAGTCCAGTCTCCAGTTATCTCAAAAGTCAAATCTCCTGAACCGACCGTCAATTGACCGCCTGCGTTAATATCCAAATTAGCGAGTTGAACGTCTAGATTTTGAGTGATAAAGTGCCCAGCCAAAATATTCACGTCATCCTGAAAATTTGGAATACAGCCACAATCCCATGTGCCAGGTGCATTCCAATCGCCAGATTGGACTGAATTTACAGCGTTTGGGAAAGACATAGGTGTGTAGGACACACCATTATTACTTGATATTTGGTCAGGGGTGTCATCCGTAGTTTCAATAGAAGAACTGGGATAGCTCTCTGTTCCAAAAGGGGTGTACTGTGCTGAAAGAGTACCTGCGGTCAAGAATAATAATGAGAGAAGTTGGACTATAGCGTTTTTCATGCCATTGTGTTTTAGTGATCAAATCAGGTTGATTGCCTGATTATCCTACTTTACGCAAGTCATTGAGAAATGTTCACCAAGAAATTTAAATGGCGGGATAATCAGAATTGACCGACAAGATTAATGGCAAATGGCCAGATCAATTTGCCGAAGGCTGAAAAAAGAAAGAGATAAAATAAAATACGAGGTCCGGAACCAACTCTTTTCTTGATGAATAAAAATGGAATTACTAGAACTATGGCGGGAAGGGAAGCGGCTAGAAGGAAATGACCAGGAGTAAGTACGCCTGAAAGGCAGAAGCTGAAAAATGCAATGAGAGTAATGCTTTTTGTGTTCTTCGATTGATTTGTAGAATGAGCGTAGCTGGCAACATACGAGCGAAAAGCAAGCATCATAAGGACGACCATAATCCCTGCGAAAAGTAGATCATACCACGAAAGGGACATGTTTAAAAATTCAGAAAATTGCTCTTGTGTGAGAGACAATCCCCAAACAATAATCTCTTGGGTTTCCAATAAATAACATATGGACAAAAGCCATAAGAATGGTAGAAAAAATCCAACTAGTCCAACTAGATATTCGCGCCAATTCATTGCTCGGGTGAATAGGATACATACGAGCAATACAGGGAGCAATATAACCATGCTTTTCCATGTTAATGCAGCAATTCCAAACCACAATGCACTCGTGAAATATTCGGCTGACGCATTGTTTTGGCGGTAGACCTTGGTGATTGATTGCAAGCCAAGAAGAATAAAGTTTAAGGCGAGTAGTGGCAGAATAGCAAGCTTTCCAGTGACCGCTACTGTGGCCAATAAGGCGAATATAAATTCCGGAAAATTATTTATTTGAGAGGCGAAATGTCCTGCATTAAATAATCTGTTACTCAACAGAGAGCCAATCCAAATTAATCCGAATTGAATGCAATAGATAGACCAAATTGGAAGTGAATTGAGAGAGGAAAGATCAACAAAACCAAATTTCCATGGGATCAAGTCGCCGTGGAATACAGGCAATAGTCCAAGTCCAATTATAATGGGGACTAGGACGTGTGCCAGAGGTTGATTGGTTCTTAATAATCGCAGCATAGGTTTAAATACAGACTGTTCATTGCGTTAATGGTTGCGAATTCGATATGACCTAAAACATTTTTTACCACAATTTATTGATTACATTTGTGACCAAATTTTGACAATATGAATTTGCAGGATATTATCACCCCACTCGCTAAAATTACTGAAGCTTCTTTTGCTATACTTGAAGGTCAATTACCAAATTTAGTAAATTGGGGATGCATCGTTCTAGGACTTGTAGGTCTAGTTTATTGGCTAAAACTACAAGGTCGCTACAACAAAGAAGCCAAGCAAGGCGGTCGTATTGCTTAACTCTTTTGTTTCGGCTTAGGTTTTGCCACGTCAGCTCCAATATCTTTTCTGAAGTATTTATTCTCGAAGTTGATTGAGTCTGCATTGGCATAAGATTTTGCCAGAGCTGTTTCCATGTCGCTTGCTAGTGTTGTGACAGCCAGTACTCTACCACCCGCTGAAATAACTTTCCCATCTTTTTCCTTGGTTCCAGAGTGGAAAATCACAGAGTCTTTGATTGCACCTAGACCTGTAATTTCTTTGCCGTTCTCATACTTTTCTGGATATCCTCCAGATACCATCATTACAGTAGCAGCAGATCTCTCGTCAATTTCAACATCACACTCCGATAGTGTCCCAGATGCAATTCCTTCGAAGAAGTGCAGCAGATCAGACTTAATTCTTGGAATGATTACTTCGGCCTCTGGATCTCCCAGTCGACAGTTGTACTCAATCACATAAGGATCCCCACTTACCTTTATAAGGCCAAAGAAGATGAATCCGTTGTAATTCAGGTTATCCTTCTTGATGCCCTTGATTGTAGGGATGATAACCTGATTCTTTACTTTTTCCATGAACTCAGGATTCACGAATGACACGGGTGAAACCGCTCCCATTCCTCCTGTGTTCAGACCAGTATCTCCTTCACCTATGCGCTTGTAATCTTTCGCCTCAGGTAAAATCTTGTACGATTCGCCATCGGTGATGACGAACATGCTTACTTCAATTCCCTTCAGAAATTCTTCAATCACAACCTTATTTCCTGCTTTACCAAAGGCATTGCCTTGCAGAATAGATTTAAGTTTGGCTTTTGCCTCCTCCAGATCGTCGATAATCAACACACCCTTTCCAGCGGCTAGTCCGTCGCACTTCAAAACGTACGGCGACTTTAGCTTTTCTAGAAAAGTATATCCCTTGGACAATGTAGACTTGCTGAAACTTTGATACTTAGCCGTTGGAATATTGTGGCGATCCATAAACCGCTTAGCAAATTCCTTACTCCCTTCCAGCTTGGCAGCCTTCTTGTCAGGCCCAATCAATGTGGTTTTTGACAGTTCACTGTCAGCCAAGAAATAATCTTGAATCCCTTCAACCAATGGGGCTTCGGGACCAACGACTACTATGTCAATGCCATTCTCAAGAACAAATTTCTTGACGGCATCGAAGTCCATCATGTCGAGATCGACATTGTCGGCAATTTCCCCAGTACCTGCATTGCCAGGGGCAACATACAGTTTATTGAGTTGGGAACTCTGTGATAATTTCCAGCTTATGGCATGTTCTCTACCACCGGATCCTAGGACCAAAACGTTCATGATATGCGGCTGTGATTTGAGCCACAAATGAACGAAGATTGTACCCCTGAACAAAATATTCTTTTCAACACCTAAGCCCGATTCGAGAAGGAATTTTGCCACATTTGTTGCTATCTTCACGACTTCATTATGGCCAACCCAATTTCCATATCTGCTGCGATTATATGCTTCAATGAAGAGAGGAATATCGAACGTTGTCTGAACTCGCTCAAGGGGGTGGTCGACGAAATCGTTGTGGTCGATTCCTTTTCAAATGATCGGACTAAAGAAATTTGTTTGTCCCATCATGTGAATTTTATTGAACACCCTTTTGAAGGACATATTCAACAGAAAAATTATGCTCTCAGTCAGACTTCAAATAGGATGGTTATTTCGCTGGATGCCGATGAAGCGCTGACTCCTGAGCTTCGAGAGAGTATTATCAACTTGAAGAAAGATCCAAAAAGTGCTGTCTATTCAATGAATCGTCTAACGAATTATTGCGGCAAGTGGGTGAGGTATTGTGGATGGTATCCAGACAATAAAGTGAGGCTTTTTGATAAGATAATTTGCCAGTGGGGAGGAGTGAATCCTCATGATAAAGTGATCGTGCCAGAAGGCGTAGATGTCCATTTTCTCAATGGAGATTTACTCCATTATTCTTACTATACAAGGGACGACCACTACCGGCAAATTGAGTATTTCTCGAAAATTGCTTCCACAGAGTTATACAATCGAGGAAAGAATGTTTCTCTGATTCTTGTCATTGGGAAAGTGGTCGCCCAGTTTTTTAAGAGCTTTTTTCTTAAACTTGGATTTTTGGATGGGATGACCGGCTGGACGATTTCTAGACTTTCGGCATATGCCACCTATCGCAAATATTCAAATCTTCGTAAACTGAATGCTAATGAAGAGATTTGAGAGAATAGCAGTAGTGCGAACTGATAGCATTGGTGATGTGATGCTTACTCTTCCTCTGGTAGGTGTGATTAAAAGTCTATGGGATTGTGAGCTTACTTTCATTGGAAAAGGGTACACTAAATCCGTTGTGAGATGCTGTGCCCATGTGGATGAGTTCCAAGATTGGGACGCGGTCAAGGATTTGTCTTTTGATGAACAGATTTCTTGGATTCGTTCGATGAAACTAGATGCAATCATCTTTGCTTTTCCTGATAAGTCGGTTTTGAAGGCTGCTTCTGCAGCAGGAGTGAAATGTAGAGTGGCCACAGGGAAGCGTTTGCATTCCCTGAAGTACGCAAATAAATGGGCATGGTTTTCTAGAAAAAAATCAGACCTCCACGAAGCTCAATTGAACATCAAGTTGCTGTCCGTATTTGGTGTCAAATCAATTCCTAATCTTGGAGATCTTCCAGCTCTGCAAGGTTTCACAGAACTTGCTCGACTTAAACCAGAGTTTATAAAAGTTGTGGGTAAGAAGAGAATAATTCTCCATCCGAAATCGCAAGGAAGCGCCGTCGAATGGGGAAGTGAAAATTTCTCTGCACTTATTCAGGCATTGGAAATGAAAGACGTTGAGATCGTTATCACTGGAACCCAAAAAGAGTTTGAATTGGTCCGGGATGAGTTGCCTTTTCAGCAAGCAAATGTCGCGAACCAGATGGGTAAAATGTCCCTGGAGGAATTGATCGCATTCATAAATACAGCCGATGCTATGGTTGCTGCTAGCACAGGGCCTTTGCACATTGCCGCTGCTCTTGGGGTTAGAACTATTGGCTTATATACTCCTCAACGTCCAATGCATCCTGGACGCTGGGCACCCATAGGTTCCAATAGCGTGGCTCTTGAATCATTGGCACATCCCACAGAAGGAAACTTCTTGGAAATATCAGTGGACAAAGTCATTGAGAAACTTAATCTTGGTTGAGTTTGGCCTTGTCCATTAAAACGAAGAAAAAGGCAATGAATGTTATGCCGGCCTGCGTCTCCAAGGTGTCTTCTGTTATAAATGATAAGGCCGCAATGATGATGAAGGAAACAAAGAGCAAATCCCCACTTTTTATTTTTTTGTAAAAGTAAAACAGCATAATTCCTATGCAAAGCAAGGCGAAAGGAATTCCCAAAGTGAGCATCAGAGTTAAATATTGATTGTGGGCGCGTAGCCTATATTTCTCGTGAAGCTGACTCTTCTTATCGGCATAGGCCCGGTCGTAAGCAAGTTGGACATCACCAGTGCCAACACCTAATATTGGGTTGTCAAGGATGACCGTACTAGCGATCTTCCAATACTCCAGGCGCTGGGTCAGTGAGTTGCCCCCTGGATTCCAACCAAATCGATATTTCTCAACTTCAAGTATGACCTTTTCCACTCGCGCGTGCAATGGAAAACGACTCCCCTCTACCACCGTCGGAACTCCTGATTCAATCCGATATACGTCTTCTTCCGTTAAAGAAAACACACCGACACTATCCTTGTGAGCTCCTTTTGAAGTCATGTAACGTATCAATGTACTCTTCAGGTTTTGACCACGACCGTCAGGCCCGTCCAAGTCCATTTTACTTCGTGCATTCCATGCCGATACCATCTCTTCTTCGGCATAGTACAACCATACGTAATGCTTGTTCTCAAGCTGGGGGTTGTCCAGATTATGGACATAGGGAGTTCCTTTAACTGTCTGTTCTTTCAAGTTCTCGAGCTCGCCTTTTTCAACGTCATAGTAATCGTGAACGCAGTAACCGATGTAAAGCACTGTTGAACTCGCCATTAGGATGAAGCCATACTTGATCAGTTGATTTAAGCTGCTTGAAGATTTGCGCGAAGCGAGAATAAAAATAGTAAGAGTAACTAACCATATAATTATTCCAGTGCCTGATTGAATAGAAACAAGGAAAAACCCGAAATAGGCCACTACGATCAAATAGAGCCACTGCTTGTGTTCTCGAGCCAACCAAATTGCCATCATGCCAGCAAGTACAACCATCAAACTCAATCGAACATGACTGATTCTAGTGATAAAGAGAACGGTAACTTCCCTCACATTCTCATATGGGATATCAAGTATTTGATAGCGAACCAACAAGGCGCAGCTGACGGAAAACACTACCGAAAGGATGAAAAGTTTGTACAGTTTCAGGTAATAAGCCTTCGGCAAATGATGATGAAAACTCAAAGCGAAAGGGATGATGAAAAGAGGAGATTTCATACGAAGATCTCGCCAGCCATAAGACATGTCCTCACTGTATAACATACCGACCACGAAAGCAATGTAAATCAAGGCAAATACTTGTGCCAATCGATTGCTTTTAAATTCCTGAATTTTCGCCCAAGGAGTGCGCTTCCAAAAAATGTCATGCACTAGGTCAAACAACCAAATAGCCGAAATCCAAAACATGCCAATACTCATCCCTACATTGAAAATAGGTAATGAGATTACCATAATGCTCAAGGCAATCAGGTAATTGTAATGTTTGAAATCTGACCAGCTTAGTTTCAATTGTCAGCAAATTCACCTGATAGTATAGACTTGTAGTGTTGCTCAAAAACATCTTTGACTGCAACAATGTATGGATCAATGGGGAGAGCATTCTCAACTCTTCCAGTTTGATAATAATACCTGGCTACGATTTCGTTTTCCAAGTATTGCTTGATCTGATCTTTGAACTTGACAAGATCATTGGACTTGGTTGGCTTTATTTGATCAAATAAAGCGTCAAATTCCGATTCGGCACCATCGTAGTAGTGCTCCGCTTCTGCAGTTTTTTTCAATTCTTGATACATGTGCTCCGTCGCAGTTCTGTACTCGAAGTCAGATTGTGCAGCAGTCGCAACGAAATCATTGTACTGCTCATCTGTTAGTCGAAATGAACTCGCTTCAGATATTGAATCGTTCTCACGGGCAAATTTTGTAGCGTAGTCAAACACAACATGATTGCCGACAAGACCAGCCAGAATGTTGCTAGCTTCTTCCAATTCAACTTCGTAATCCGGAAAAACTCCGCGACCATCAAACACCGGTCGACCGCTGCTCGTTGCAAACTTGCTAATCATCGAATCCGCGACGGCATCAACGCCACCGTCTTGCCCACGATTAGAATAATCTAAGCGCTGGATGCATCTTCCACTGGGGATATAGTATTTCGCTACGGTCAGCTTCATCTTGGTGTTGTACGCGATGTCTTTCGTCTGCTGAACCAAGCCTTTACCAAATGATTCGGACCCAATCACTACTGCCCGATCAAGATCTTGAAGTGCGCCTGAAACAATTTCAGAAGCCGATGCCGAGCCTCCATCTATCAAAATCGTCAATGGTATTTCTGGCGCCATAGGAGGGTTCAAAGCAATGTGCGTCTTATTCCATTCTTCCAACTTACCCTTGGTGCTCACAATTTCCTGCCCTTTAGGAATAAATAAATTGACAATATTGACAGCTTCTCTTAGAAGACCTCCGCCGTTTCCGCGTAGATCTAATACAAGTTGCTTGGCTCCTTGTTTGCCCTGAAGATCTTTTATTGCATTGCGTACTTCCGTGCTCGCAGTTTTTGTAAATCCTGTAAGTTTTATATATCCCGTTTTGTCATCCAACATCCCGTAATATGGAACGTCTGGAATCTTCACTTCTTCACGAATGAATTTGAACGTCTGGTTTTCACTTCCCGGTCTTTTTATTAAAAGCTCAACTTCTGTGCCCGACTGACCTTTGAGAATGTCGCTGATGTCTCCTTGTGATTTATCATCCAATCCCTCTCCATCTATTTCCAAAATGATATCTCCTGCTTTCAATCCTGCCTTTGCCGCCGCAAATCCTTCGTATGGCTCCGAGATGACGATCTGACCGTCTATAGTTTGTATCAATGAACCTATGCCTCCGTACTGACCCGTTGTCATGAAGCGGTAATCCTCAATACGTGATTCTGGATAATATACAGTGTATGGATCCAGGGACTTCAACATGGCATCAATCCCCGTTTTCATCAATTTCCCAGGCTCAGTTTCATCCACATAATAAATATTCAATTCACGGTATATCGTGGTGAAAATTTCCAAATTCTTGCTGATTTCAAAGAAGCTAGTGACAAAAGCCGATGAGATAAAAATCAAGGCGATTCCAACGGCAACGACTATCGCGCGTCGACTGCGGACAAGGAAGGTTTTGAGCTTGTTCATAGAATGTTTTTATTCGGAAAAAGGATGTTCTCTACTGAAACGGTCTAAAAGGAATAATATTTTGCTCTCAAGGTCAGTAAAATCAGGCAATTCCCGACCAGTATAAATCCACATGATGTCAACATGTTTATTCAAGGTTTTTAGCTGCCCAATCAGGGGGTGTTTATGGCATCGAAAAACTTCCAACATTTGTCGCTTAATCCTGTTCCGATCCACGGCATGTTTGAAGTTTCTCTTGCTCACAGTAAACCCAGTCTGTAAAACATTTTCAGCTTCATGACTCGATTCCCTCCACACAAGTAGTAAGGGATATTTTTTAATGGATGAGCCGCTGGCAAATAATTCTTCTATCTGCTTTTTACTCTTTAGACGTGCATCGCGAGAATGTGCGTGGTTTTCCATTCGTACCAAGGTCGGACTAAATAACATTGCATTTGACCGAGGGTCGCACATTAATGCACAACAATTTCGTCAAAACTACGCGCTACTTGGTCGCTTAATTTAGGCGTGAATGTATTGTTCAATTGCCATAGACATCGAAGGCGCCTTCGGGTGCGGTGCATTTACATCACATCGAAAGCCTGCCTCTTCAACTGCCGACAACGTCGTCGGACCAAAAGCTGCAATCTTAGTAGTGCCCTGAGAAAAGTCCGGGAAATTCTTTAGCAATGATTCGATCCCTGATGGGCTGAAGAAAACTAGCATGTCGTACTTTACTTCTGCGAGATCCGATAGATCACTGCAAACAGTCTTGTACATAACAGCTTTTGTGTAATTGATCTTAGCCGTTTCCAATGATTCTGGAATCGTAGACTTCAATAAGTTGGAACAAGGCAAAAGAAATTTCTCTTGCTTGTGCTTCTTTATCATTTCGATTAACTCAGAAAATCGCACTTTACCCACAAAAATTTTCCGCTTGCGGTAAACAATGTGATGCTGCAGATAAAAGGCCACGCTTTCAGAAATACAGAAGTACTTCATCGAATCAGGAACTGTTACTCGCATCTCTTCACACATACGGAAGAAATGATTCACAGCGTATTTAGAAGTAAGTATTACGGCCGTGTGCTCCATAATACTTATTCGCTCCTGACGGAATTCTTGCGCGTCAATCGGTTCCACGTGGATAAATGAGCGAAAATCTATTTTTAAATTGTGCTTAGTAGCCAATTCAAAGTATGGTGATTTCTCAGTAACCGGTCGCGGTTGAGAAATAAGAATCGTTTTGATCTTTCCTTCTGACATTGAACCTTGTTTTCGATCGTTTTTGAAAAAAATCGCTCGAATTCCTTATAAATGCTATGAAATGAATTTCATAAAAAGCAATAAGGGTAAAATTTCGAGAGTGCAAAGGTATAAAATAATATACACTGGACGTATACCTTGCATAAGTGCATTTCCTGCACCGCGAAATAATCTGAAGACATACATTAGGCCAACGCTCGCCAATGCAACGATCAAGAGGAATTGAGAGCCCTGGTAATCAGTGAATAATGAAAACAAAAGCAGAGGAAAAAGTAGTAATCCCAACACTTTATTGCTCAGAAAAATAGTGTGTATGTATTCATTCAAACTAAAATCGCCTTCGATTACCCATTGTATAATACGTAAGAGCATGATTTTGACGAAATAGACTAAAACAACTAAGACAACGAGTTTCCAAAATAGATTGAACCCTGTTCCTGATGATATCGAAACCCCAGATCTCACTTCCCATAAATACAAGAGCAACGAAAATTGCACTACGAAAATACTACTCACTGCTATAGAGGCACGGTGGGAGAGGACCAATTCTTCTCGCATCGTTTGACGCATGAGTCGCACATTAATGAGATCTGAAAAGAGTTGAGGGATTCGACGTCCATAATTAACTCTTACCCATGCTATGGCTACCAAACAGCCAAAAAACAAAGGGATCATCCATGTTTCCGAGAGGTAATCTGTTTTCCTAGGGATCAATATATACAACAGCTGAAGCACGTGCAAAGAACTTGATTATTTCAATGGATGAGCCAAAACACAACTTTCTTTGTACACTTCCTGTGAGCCGTCAATTCGAAATGTCTCAACAAGAATGACGTAAATCCCTATTGGCGCTTTTTGATTGTCATCGGTAATTCCATCCCATGTTATTGAACCCGTAGCTCCTAAAAGTTCATTGTTTACTAGCCTACGAATAACCACACCGTTCTTATTGTAGATGGTCACCGTTGCAATATTGCCCGGCTCGGTGAAGTCATAATGGATTTGGACAACATCATCTAATCCATCATTATCTGGTGAAAATACTTCTGGAGCAATTGTTATTTCTGACGCACTAAGAGGCGATTGAAAATCTTGTGAGTTCAAGTAGCCTGGTGTGCCATATCCTTGGCTGGTAGCCGCCGAATGCCAGTTCGAACGATTGTTGGTTTCGCCCCACGGATCGATACGTTCCAATGAAACTCCTTCGACATCATCGATCAATTCAAAATGCATGTCTTCGTCGTAGTGAAATGCATCAGATTCAAGTAGTTGAGGAGTGAATAGCAAGATGTCTCCGTCGCTATTGGACATTGCTGGTAGGTTTTCTACCTCTATGATGTTTTGGCCTTCGGCAAATGGGTAGGCAGAAATAGTTGAAGATCGGTCTTCCGTGAATACCATGTGCTCACCACTAAACAAAACAAATGGAGCTTCTGTCATTACGCTGAAGTTGTCGATAAATCCGCCATCAACATTCGCTAATTGCCAATTTGAAATAGTAATGTGCTTCTCAGATCTGTTCAGTATTTCTACATAATCAGAGCCAATTGAAGTCGGGTCAAACATGATTTCATTGATGATGAAATCACCAGGTTCAGGAAACTCCGCCAATGCCAATTGTGTCGCCGATTCATCAGCAATATTTCCCCAGCAGTCTGCAACATGTGATAAAATTGCGGTATAAATAATCCCTTCTTCAAGCGGACTTTCCAAAGTGATAAGTATGTTTTGGTTGGTCTCACCAGGCTCTATTGAGCTAGGTAGAATTCCAGAATCATTGCCTGACTCGTCCAAAAGAGTAAATGTAATAGCATCTAAATCGCTGCTCAGCCCCTCATCAAAGACAAATTCCACTGTCTGTGAATCGTGCACAAGTGGCCAAAGTAAAATAGGGAAGTCTGAATCTGGGTCTGATGTGAAAACGGAGTTTTCCTCGCCTGGTGTAGCTCCAAAATTAGCCACAGATGCACGCCAATTGTCAGCATCACTGCATGGATCGTTTGGATTCATTAATTCAATTGACCAGCCACCTTCGTCTTTTTCTGAGTCCTGATACCACGAAAGATCGTATTCTAAAGCGTCAAGCAAATCACCTGCTTCTGAATAAAGCTCAAGCTCTGTTCCAGAATTGGTCAACCCAGGAAAACCCTCCATCGCTATTGCATTCGAATAAGGGATAAAAAGGTCAACATCATTAGGGTGATGTATGATGACGTAATCGTTCGATAATAGAACATAACTAGAAGTAATCACTCCTCCGGATAATTGAATTCCAAACAATTCAACCGAATTGGCCGACTTGTTGTACAACTCAATATATTCAGCATTGGGAGATGGAATTGACTCGTCCGGGTCTGGTAAGAATTCGTTGATAATTAAGTCTCCAAAATCAGGAGTAAATCCGATGTCAAAACCATATTCTATGGATCCTGTGGCATTGCCCGAGCAGTCTGCAACTTCATCTACAGTTAGAACGTAAGATGAGCCTGGAGCTAGAGGAAGATCTAAAGTCAGTAGAATGCTCGTGGCTTCGATTTCAATAGTAAAGTTTTCGATGATTACCCCCTCGTTTAAAGTGAAGTCTGCCAGGTCGATCGAATTGATATCCAGTGCTTCATCGAAAACAATTGTAATCGTCGCATCGTCGCCCACGACCACGGAAGAAATAGTCGGAGCATTGCCATCTGGCGAAAGATCGAGAATTGAACTTTCTGCTCCAGGAGTTCCTCCTGATAAATCGTTTGAAGCACGCCAATTTCCAGATCCTGTGCAGTCTGTCTCAGGATTAATCTGTTCCAAAGTCCAGCCACCATCTGCCTTTTCTGAATCACCGTACCAAGAGTCCGAATAGACAACTAAATCGATAATTTGTCCATCAGGATCCAAAAGCGTCAAACTGTCTCCTGTGTTGGCCAAAGCTGTGAAAGAACTAATTCCAATCACTGATCCAAACGGTTGAAGAAGCTCAGCATTATTTTCATCGCAAAGGATCACATAATCACCTGAAGCCAAAATATGAGAAGGCAATACCTTACTTGTAGTAGAATTGACAAACTCCCAATTGGCAAGGTCAAAGGCCGATGAACTGCTGTTGTACAATTCGACAAATTCAGACTCTGGTAAACCCACAATAGGATTCGGATCTGGCAGAAGTTCGTTGAAAACTACATCGCGCAATGTCGCCGCCTGAACCACAACCCAGATGAGATCATGAGTTGAGGTGATCATGCTATTTTCCGCAAGATCATCGACCCCGCTAACGGTCAGAACGAAAGTTTCATTTTCTATGAAATTGGTGGGAAATGTCAAATGCACTAAACTACTATTGCCACCATCGAGAGTTGCCGTTTGCGCAGATCCTATTCCCCCTATCGAATAGTTGGCAACATCTTCAGCGGTGAAGGTGGCCAGTGGCTCATTAAATAATAAGTCGATAGTAGTGTTTGTAATTACTGTTGCCGTCTGTACGAAAGGAGCATCAGTGTCAACTAAGGGATCTCCGAAATAAATGTCGTCAAAATAAAAATTGTCAGCGTTAGAGGCTGTATACAAACAAGCGAGTCCAAAGAATTCGGTTGTAGAGTATGTGTTGTCGACTCCTGCGGCATCAAGAATGAAATCATCTCCTCCAGTAAAATCAGCGTAAATATTCCATTCTCCCTGAGCAGATCTCGTGACTCTGAGAGCTATTTCAAATGACGAGCTGACGGTTCCCACGCTGCCTTCCGCGATCAATACTGGGGCGTCGTCCAATTGGTCGTCGCGATACAATTTAATCGCATCGTCACTGCCCGCTTCACCTAGTTGAATAAAATATCCTTCAACTCCAGCCGCCTCGCCACTTGTGAAGTTCATAGAGGATGTGCTCGCCGATAAATAGATCCGTGAGTGATTATTTCCTGATCCAGAAAATGATTGCTTCACCCAAATGCCCCACTCCTTGTCGTCCATCGAAGAGCTGTTTCCGGTGAAAAGAATAGCTTGACCAGCCAATGTCCCAATGGTTTGCAGTTGTTCGGTTTCTATTTCGAACAATTCCTGGTCGCCTGACCATTGAGGATTTGTGGTGAAATCTCCATCCGAAAAATCATCGAATACTTGTCCGTGACATGCAGTAGCAATGAGTACGAATGCGAATAGTTGAAATGCCTGTGTAAAAAGCTTCATTGAGCTAAATTTGATGGAGCTAAATATAGTATTTTTGGAGACCACAAGAGGTGAAAATTTTGTGATCATTTCATTGTTTTAATCACAGTCGTATTATGAAGATCGCTGTCATAGGATCAACAGGTTTAGTTGGAACTAAAATGTTGCAAATTTTGGAAGAACGTGGTTTCCATGTGGATCATTTGATTCCTGTTGCATCAGAGAAATCAATTGGCAAGAAACTGAATTTTGGATCGCAAGAATGGGAAATAGTTGGGTTAGAAACTGCCGTTCAGTCAAAACCAGATATTGCCCTCTTCTCTGCTGGTGGAGCAGTAAGTATGAAATGGGCACCACGATTTGCAGAGGCCGGCGCCTACGTTATCGATAATTCTTCAGCTTGGAGAATGAATGAAGATGTGCCTTTAGTCGTGCCTGAAATCAACGCCGATTGCATGCTTGAACATCAGAAGATCATTGCCAACCCCAATTGCAGTACAATTCAATTGGCACTGGTGTTGAGTCCTATACACAAGGCCTATGGAATCAAGCGAGTTATAGTGTCGACATATCAATCGATTACTGGCACAGGTGTCAAAGCTGTGGATCAAATGCAAGCTGAACGCAATGGCGTTCGCACGGCAATGGCATATCCGTATCCCATCGATAAGAACTGCCTACCCCATTGCGATGTTTTTCTCGACAACGGCTACACGAAAGAGGAAATGAAAATTGTAGAAGAGTCTCGTAAGATTCTTAAAGAACCTGCGCTTCGCATCTCCGCCACAGCTGTGCGAGTTCCTGTAGTAGGTGGTCATTCAGAATCGGTGAATTTGGAGTTGAATTCTAATTTTGAAATTGCCGATGTACGTAAGTTGCTGAATCAAACAGACGGGATAACGGTTCAGGATAATCCCGATACCAATGTGTATCCAATGCCGTTGATCGCTCATGATAAAGATGATGTCTTTGTTGGTAGAATCCGATGCGACGAATCAAATGCCAACACACTAAATATGTGGATCGTTAGTGATAACCTTAGAAAAGGAGCTGCCACTAATGCTGTTCAGATTGCAGAGATGCTCGTAAAAATGCCTTGGTTTGGCAAGAAACCTATCGAAAAGTAATTCTCTATTAAACCATAAGTACATTCTTAAGTCATACTACCGAACCAATATTTGAGCAGTATGAAAGAGTCAACCGGTTTTTTTAAGATCTTATCTGTGCTTTTTATCGTTTGCACAGCTCAATTTTTAAGCGCACAAGTGATTCAAGCGCATGTTTCTTTGTCAAATTCAAATAGCCAATGTGCAGCAGCAAAAACCCATCAAGTGTGGGTGCCAGGCGTTTGGCATGTTCACCATCGAACAGGTGTTCGAATTTGGCAAGAGGGATGTTGGGTGAAGAATAGTAGGAAGATTAAGCGAAAGAATAGAAGGTCAATTAAACGATGTAACCGTCGTTAGAATTTTCCGGGTAGTAGGGGAGGCCTCAATGAAGATGTATTATGGATAGGTTTTACTTGATATAGCACAACGTGATATTCAAGTTTTGATGTGAAAAGAGGGGCCACTGGTCCCTCTTTATTTTTATCCAATAGTGTTTCCAGAACCAAATTCTTTGGTCGGTGAAATAAAGGAAAGCTCTCCTTTTCCATTGTCTGCCATCAGAATCATTCCCTGACTTTCCACTCCCTTTATTTTTCGAGGTGCCAGGTTAACGATCACACTTACTTTCTGACCAACAACTTGCTCAGGGCTATATGATTCGGCGATTCCACTCACAATAGTGCGAACTTCCAATCCAATATCAACCTTTAATTTAAGGAGTTTCTTCGTTTTCGGAATTTGCTCTGCCTCCAAGATAGTTCCAACACGGATGTCGCTTTTGACAAAGTCTTCAAAAGTACACTCATCCTTGACGGGTTTTAAGACTGTCTCAGTCTCCTTCGTGCCTAATTTCTCTATTTGCACAGCTACGATCTCATCATCTATTTTAGTGAAGAGTATTCCTGGGCTCGTTATTGCAAGTCCGGAAATTGATATAGAGTCTGTAGAATCCCAAGCCTGGAGTCCAATGCCCATTGCTTTTCGAATTTTTTCCATAGAAAACGGAAGAAAAGGTTCAAGAACGACGGTGCATTCAGCCACGATTTGTAAGCACACATTGAGAATTGTCTTTACGCGATCAGGATCGGTTTTGAATATTTTCCAAGGCTCGCTATCCGCAAGATATTTATTGCCCAATCGAGCGATGTTCATAGCCTCTTGCAATGCTTCACGGAACCTATACGCTTCAATAGATTTGCCAACAATAGCTCTCTTGCCTCGCATATCCTGCAATATTTTGAGATCGTCTGCGCTATATTCTCCTTCATCGGGAATAATTCCATCGAAATATTTTCCTGTCAAAACAACAGCACGATTCACAAAATTCCCGAGAATATCGGCCAACTCATTATTAACGCGGTCCTGATACTCACGCCATGTGAATTCACTATCCTTTTGTTCAGGTAGAATGCTACCTAGTACATACCTTAATTCGTCCTGTCGTCCAGGGAAATCTTCTAAATATTCATGAAGCCAAACGGCCCAATTTCGGGAGGTGGATATCTTATCTCCTTGCAAGTTCATGAATTCATTGGCAGGCACATTGGTTGGAAGAATATAATCGCCGCGCTCTTTAAGAAGGATGGGAAAGATGATACAATGGAAAACAATGTTGTCTTTACCTATGAAATGAATCAATGCGGTGTCTTTGTCCTTCCAGTATGGCTCCCAATCTTTACCATTTTCTTCGGCCCACGCCTTTGTAGCACTTACATATCCGATCGGGGCATCTAACCATACGTAAAGTACTTTTCCGTCAGCACCTTCAACTGGAACAGGAACTCCCCAATCTAGATCTCTTGTCATGGCACGACTTTGCAGTCCTGCGTCTATCCAAGATTTACATTGGCCAACAACATGATTCTTCCATGTTTTTGGATCGTGGTGTTGTTTTTTGTCTAGTACCCCATCTTGAATATAGTCGCGAATCCAGTCCTCGTGCTCCCCCATTGGTAAATACCACAAAGAAGTCTCGCGTTTAACTGGGGCCGCGCCGCTCAAGGTTGATTTGGGATTGATCAATTCGAGGGGACTCAATGTCGAACCACATTTCTCACATTGATCTCCATAAGCCTGGTCATAGTTGCACTTGGGACAAGTTCCCATAATGTAACGATCGGCCAGAAACTGCTGTTCCTTCTCATCGTAAAACTGTTCCGATGTTTTAATCTCAAAAGAGCCTTTGTCATTGAGTGCGGTAAAAAATTCTTGAGCAGTTTGGTGATGTCGCTCTGAAGTTGTGCGGTCGTAATGATCAAACGATATCCCAAAATCTTTAAAGGCGTCGCGTATAATTGTATGGTATTTGTCAACGATAGCTTGAGGCGTTGTTCCCTCTTTTTTCGCTCGTAAGGTAATAGCTGCGCCATGCTCATCTGACCCACAAATCCAAACGACGTCTTTACCCTTGGCTCGCAGGTATCTTACATATATGTCTGCAGGTAAATATGCGCCAGCTACATGGCCAATATGCAAAGGACCATTGGCATATGGAAGTGCCGATGTAACCATGTATCTCTTAGGTGAATCGTGATCTTGTGAATCCATTAACATTATACGTTTCAGAATTTTCGCTCAAAGCCGTCAAAGATAGCTAGTAATAGTCACATTTTTAGGCTCATGAATATGCTTGAAAAATTGCCAGCTTTTCTCATCCCAGGAGACGCTGTAGCTTTGGTGGCGACTGCGCGCCATGTTGAAGATGAAATCGTTCGTTTGGCTACTGAATTTCTTGAATCTGCTGGCTTCGTGGTCGACTGTTTTGATGGATTGATGGAAGGACAAAATCAATTTGCTGGACCAGATGAACTGCGCGCTTCAGGGATTAACAAGGCGTTTTTTGATCCAAAAATCAAGGCCATACTTTGCTTAAGAGGAGGATATGGGACTGTACGAATATTGGAACATTTGGATGAAATCCTTTTAAAAAATAATCCGAAATGGATAGTGGGGTATAGCGATGTGACAGTGCTCCATGCCTATATGGGCGTGAGATCTATTGTTTCAATTCATGGAACTATGCCCGTAAGCTTCCCAAGCTCAACGGCCGATTCCTTGAGTTATTTGCTGAAAGCTTTAAAAGGAGAATTAACATCGTATTCTAACGTTGCAGTTGATGGCCATCGAATAGGTTCGGCGAAAGGGGTGCTGCGAGGAGGCAATATTTCTGTTCTTTATAGCTTGTCTGGCTCAGAGTTGAATAGACCACAACCTGGGACAATACTGTTTTTAGAAGATCTTGATGAATACCTCTACCATCTTGATCGAATGATGATGAACTTTAAACTGCTCGGTTGGTTCGATGCATTGGAAGGCTTAATTGTAGGAGGCTTATCTGATATGAGAGACAATACGATGGAATTCGGTTTTGACAAAGACAATGCCTTCGGTAAAGATGCAAGGACGATAATTGAGGGTTATGTGAAGGATTACTCATTTCCCGTATGTTTCGATTTTCCCGCTGGCCATACGACTCGTAACCTTCCACTGTTCCTAAATCGCAATATTGAAATTGAAGTTCGTCCAAACGAGATAGACATTAACTGGGGCTGAATTTTCGGTTTTTTTATTGGGAAACATAGTGCCTTTAAATAGCCAAAGCCCCCCGAGGGGAGCTTTGCGGTACTAGTCTAGGACATATAAAGTTATTCAATCTCGATAGAAAAACATGCATAGAACGCTAAACCATTGCGTACCGTTTTGGCTATTTATTTACAACCATTGCTAATGTAGTTTTTTTTTAGTGACCTCCACAAGTGGGCACTATTATATCAGAAGTTGTCCTACAAAATCAGCTGGGTTATTGTCGGATTTATGAGAAAAACACGAATAAATCAATTGGTTCGCTACTTAATTGCAAGTCCTCCCTAACTTTGTCACATAATCAGATAGAGTATGTACGGAAAAATCAAAGAACAACTTCAAAACGAACTTCGAGAAATAGAGGAGGCCGGCTTGTTTAAGAAGGAGCGCATTATTACTACGGCACAAGACGCCGTGATTAAGGTTAGCACTGGAGAAGAGGTAGTTAATTTTTGCGCCAACAACTATTTGGGTCTATCGTCACATCCGAAAGTAATCCAAGCTGCTAAGGACACAATGGATACGCATGGATTTGGCATGGCTTCTGTTCGTTTTATTTGTGGAACTCAGGACATTCACAAAGAATTAGAAAGTAAAATTTCTGACTTCCTTCACACCGAAGACACAATTCTTTATGCGGCTGCATTTGATGCCAACGGAGGTGTCTTTGAACCTTTGCTAACCAAAGAAGATGCTATTATCAGCGATTCTCTGAACCACGCTTCTATTATTGATGGCGTTAGATTATGCAAGGCCGCTCGCTACAGATACAAGAACAATGACATGGCCGATCTTGAGGAACAACTCAAGGCAGCTCAAGCTCAACGATTTCGCATCATTGTCACAGACGGTGTGTTTTCTATGGATGGGTATGTCGCTCAGTTAGATAAGATTTGTGACCTCGCGGCAAAATACGATGCTCTTGTCATGGTCGATGAGTGCCACGCAACTGGATTTATTGGTAAAACGGGAAGAGGGGCAATAGAATTGAAGAATGTGCTGGGAAAAGTTGATATCGTCACAGGCACTCTTGGAAAAGCCCTCGGTGGAGCCATGGGTGGTTTTACTTCAGGTCGAAAAGAAATTATTGAACTACTCCGTCAACGCTCACGACCTTATCTTTTCTCGAACTCATTGGCCCCCTCAATAGTAGGTGCCAGTATTGCAGTATTTGATATTCTTAGCGAGTCTACAGAATTGCGTGACAAGCTTGAAGCTAACGTGAATTATTTTAAAGAAGGTATTCGGACCAAAGGCTTTGATATTAAAGACGGGGATTCAGCTATTGTTCCGATCATGTTATATGACGCTCCTTTGGCGCAAAAATTTGCCGATAAATTGTTAGATGAGGGAATCTATGTGATTGGTTTCTTCTACCCCGTTGTTCCAAAAGATCAAGCAAGGATTCGCGTGCAACTTTCTGCCGCCCATGAGAAGGAACATTTAGATAAGGCCATTGAGGCTTTTGCCAAAGTAGGTTCCGAACTCGGTGTAATTGAAGTTCCAGTATCGTAGTGAAGCATTTCGATTATATAATATTAGGCCAAGGATTGGCCGGTTCTTTGCTGGCTTGGAGTCTCATCCAAAAAGGAAAAAGCGTTCTTGTGCTAGATGATTCTGCTGCACAGGGAGCTTCGCGCGTGGCTGCTGGAATGTTCAACCCCGTTGTATTTAAAAGATTGAATTTCTCATGGAATGCCCACTCTTTTCTTCCTATTGCCAAGAAACTATATACGGAATTAGAAGCAAGCCTTGATGGCAAATGGTGGAATGAAATGCCGCTAGCTAGATTTTTTGGAGACCAATTCACTGCCGATCAATTTGAAAAAGAACTTGCAATTCCGCCTTTAGGAGATTATCTGTCCACTGATCGTGATGATGCCTTAGATCAAATTCGTTCTAGTTTTGGATATGGAGTTGTCAAATATGCTGGGTTCCTTGATATCAATAAAATGTTAACGGCAATTCGAGAATTTCTTATTGCTCAAAGCGCCTATGTTGATGCGAAAACCGTCGAAGCAGATTTCACCTTTGAAAAAGAGGGTGTAGTTTATAAGGATATACAGGCTTCGGCCCTTATTTGTTGTCACGGTTATGGAATCAAGAAATGGCGTTCATGGAAATATGTTCCTGTCGTAGGTGCCAAGGGTGAAATCCTGCATCTAAAAGGGCGAGGACATACAGAGAATTTTCTGCTCAATAACAGTAAGTACCTACTTCCCATTGGAAATGGAGAGTTTCTCGCTGGATCAACCTATGAATGGCGCGATTTATCGCTTTCGCCAACTGAATCTGCTAAAAATGAGATTCTGTCAAAATTGAAAAATTTGTTGACTGAAGATTTGGAAGTAGTAGATCAAAAAGTTGGTATTAGACCTACCTCCAAAGATCGCAGACCGATCATCGGAGAACATCCTAGAAATTCAAAAATGAAGATCTTCAACGGATTAGGGACTCGTGGAGTCATTGTTGCACCGGCCATGGTTGAATGGTTTTGTGATCATCTCATAAATGGAGCCAAGTTGCCAGATGAAGTCAATGTTAGTCGCTTTAATAAATACTTTCAATAATTATTGAAAGTATTGAAATAATTCATAACTTTGAGTTATGAAGCTCAAAGAGGCACAAGATGATTTTATACAAAGCTGGGGAACCTTAGGTTCTAACTGGGGAATCAATAAAACCATGGCCCAAATTCATGCACTTCTTCTTGTTTCCTCTGAGGCGATTTCTGCTGACGATGTTATGAATCGACTGAATATCTCTAGAGGAAATGCCAACATGAATCTACGTGCTTTGATCGACTGGGCCTTGGTCGATAAAGTCCATAAAATTGGGGAAAGAAGGGAATTCTTTAAGGCCGAAAAAGATATGTGGAAGGTGGCAAGTCGAATCGCTAGTGAAAGACGTAAACGTGAATTGTTGCCTATTTTAAGAGTTTTAGAGGACTTGAAAGATATTGACGATCAAGAGGCGTCCAAATCCGAAATAGCCGAGTTCAATACAATGATGAATAACATTGAAGGATTTACAACCAAGGTCGATAGCTCTTTTGGGAAGATGATTGCCGCCGACGAACACTGGTTCATGGGGACCTTACTCAAATTAGTGAAATAATTTTTTTGCTTAATAGTTTCAAATATATCTGAAAGTAATGAAAGCACATCAGATGAATATAGTTCCAAGTAGTCATTGGGGTGTGAGGTTTTCAACCTCCCGCAAGACTAAGCGATTTGTTGAGATACACCCAATATTTCGTCTTTCGCGTCTAATCTGGATATTGAGATTTAAAACAGCTCGGAAGAGAAATAGCTTCCTATATCACATCAATAAAATTCTATAATCCATGACCGTGTTAACTCAAAAGAAAGTTGCGGATGTTGCTGCCAATCGAATCAAAGCGTTTTACGAAAAAGCCACAGATGACTATGTGTTTTGGAGTAAAAACTTCAATATGCACTTTGGTCATTGGTCAAAAGGGACCAATCCATTGGATAGAGAGAATATGTTGAACGAGATGAACAGATTGATTATTGAAACTTCTTGTAAGAGTAAACAAGCAGGCAATTTTGTGGATATGGGATGTGGAGTAGGTGCTACAGTGAATTATGCAAACACACATTTTCCTCAGCATAGATTCGAAGGGCTGACCCTATCTCCTTATCAAGTCAAATTAGGCAAAAGACATTTTGGAAAGAATATTTGTTTGAATGAAGGTGATTTCTCAGACACAAATTTGCAAACTGGAAGTTTTGATGGCGCTTGGTTTTTAGAGAGTTTGTGCCACGCTGCCGATAAGTCTAAGGCAATTCAAGAGGCCGCGAGAATATTAAAACCTGGAGCCAGATTGGTTATTGCCGATGGTATGCTGCTTAAAAAAGCCGGGCAGCTCAGATTTCCTGCAAGGCAACTCAACCGCTGGGTAGCAGATAATTGGGAAGTCCCTGAATTTGCAAGGGTTAAACAGGTCATTCAATTGTTGGTCAGCGAAGGATTTAAAATTGAGAACATTGAAGACCACTCATTCAAAATTGCCCCGAGTGTTTTGCACTCTCCTTTTCTTGCCCTAAAACACATGATTATCAATAAGTTCAAGAATGATGCCGTTGATGACTGTCAAACGGCAAACTTGAAAGCATCATTGGCAGCTTTGTTCTTGGGTGCTTGTAGAAATGCTTTTAGGTATTACATAATCACAGCGCGCCGGTGATTAACAATCGGCGCCCATTTTTATCACGGTAAATCTTAACTGGACCACATTAATCTTGATGGCCATTTGTATATTTGCTTTAAATTAGAATCTATGCTTGCTGAAAGAATTGAATCCGCGCTTAATGCGCAAATAACAATAGAAGCTGAATCTTCACAATTCTACTTGTCAATGGCTAGTTGGGCCGAATCCGAAGGTATGAACGGTACGGCCAAATTTCTGTATCTCCATAGCGACGAAGAAAGAGAGCACATGCTAAAGTTGGTGAGGTTTGTCAACGAACGCGGCGGTCAAGCAGTAATCCCTGCTTTGTCTAAGCCACAATCAACTTTTGAATCACTCAATCAGGTTTTCGAAAAATTGCTGTCTCATGAGGAATTCGTTACTCAAAGTGTCAATGAGTTAGTCCATATTTGCCTAGAGGAAAAGGATTATACTACTCAAAATTTCATGCAATGGTACGTGTCAGAACAAATTGAAGAGGAAGCTCTCGCAAGAACGATTCTTGACAAATTGAACATGATCGGCAATGACAAGGGAGGAATGTATTTGTTTGACCGTGATTTGGAATTGTTTGTGCCGCATGAAGGAGCTGGAAAATAGCTCTTCAAAAACATTCACTTTCCTGTACACAGTTGACGGTTGAAAATAACTTGTAAACTGTCCGATTTTAGCACTTGGCGGCCTATTTTTGTATACGGCCCTTAATTTGCAGTGCTGTGAATCGAGATGAGAAAAAAAACCTTACTGTTTATCTTATTTGCCTTGGTCAGTAGTTTTCAACTTCTGGCCCAAGAACAGGACGAACCTATCCTGGAAGACGCAGATCCAAACGCTGCATTCAAAGCTTCCTTCTTATTCATGTTTACTAAAAGTTGCAACTGGCCTCAAGAAAATAAGGAGGGCGAATTTGTTTTATCTGTTGTTGGAAGTAAAAAAGTCTTTGACGAATTATCTTATACCTATGCATCTAAGCCCGTAGGTGCCCAAATATTGGTCGTAGAGCTACTCACAGATCTAAATAACATCGAAAATTCCCATGTTATTTTTATTTCAAGGGCTCAAAGTAAACTACTTCCCGAAGTTGTTAAGAGATGCACAGGGCTGCCAATCCTAATTGTATCTGAAACAACAGGAGGCCTTGATGTTGGGGCAGCATTGAATTTTGTAATAGTAGACAACGCCATTAGATATGAACTAAATCAGCAGCATGCCCAAGATGCTTCCATTGAAATTGGATCAAAGCTGACTCAATACGCGATCAAACCATGAAAGGCTCCAAATTAATATTGTTCTTGGTGATCTTGGTTGCTTCCTTTGTCGCAAAGGCTCAAGACATTCCATTAACCAACAAAGCGGCTAGCCTTTGTCAATCAGGGGACCTGATTGGTGCGCGTGCAGTAGTTGATCAAGCGCTTGCTAGCGCTGAGGCCCAGCATCCTTATACTTGGTACGTTAAAGGATATATTCACAAGGAGATATACAAGCTTATCGAAAAACAAAGTCTGCACTCTACAAACAGATTAAATGCAGTTGTTGCCATAAAGAAATCAATGGACCTGGACACCGAAGGTGTATACAGAAATTTCAATTCAAAGGCATTAGATTTTCTTGGAATATCATTTTACAACGATGCCTTGTTGCTCATTGAATCCTTTGATTCAGACGACAATGAGATAATCTTTAATTATTACAACTCCTTCAAGGAATTGATGGTGTTGTCAGAACCATTTTATGATTTCAGTCAATTTGACTTGGATTTCTACAAGGCAATCGCAGGGTCCTATGAAAAAATATTCTATCACGATGTAGAACAAAAAGACAACGTGCAAGATGCAATTCACTACTATAGCCTTGCGCTTGAGATCGATCCTGAGGACTACACGTCAAATTTTAACACCGCAATTGACCTTTACAATCAAGGGGTGTACAAAGTGAGATTGATTGACTACGATACGGAAATTGTCGAATTGCTCATGATACAAGATGAGTGCATCAAGCTATTCAAGCAGTCACTTCCATTCATGCTTAAAGCTCACGAACAAACACCTGAAAGACGTGAAACACTCGTCGCTCTTATGGCCATTTATCGAGCCTTAAACGACTATGAGAGATCTGATTATTTCCAGGAAACTTTAGAGAATCTTATCAAGTCTGGTAAGATCTCAGAACAACCTAATAAGAATTGAGATGGTGATGGGGTTAAGATTTACCATATCCCGTAAAATAGCTCTTGGGTTCGGTTTGTTCATCATTGGAGTTGCTGTGCTTACTCTTATTGTAAACAATACCCTCAAGGATGGTCTTGCGACGAATGATAAAATTTCTCTTGTCTACGCCCCCTCTCAAAGAGCACTTGAGAAATTGGATAATCTTGTTCTCCGTTCATATCAGTTAATGACTCAGTGGATCCATGTTCAATCAAGAGATGATGAAAAGTTTAAAACCGAACTTAGACAGGTTCTGATTTCATTCCTACCCCAAAGTATGGAGCTTGTCGACTCATTGTCAGAGTCTTGGACAGAAGATGATAAAGTAACCAAAGACAGACTTTTTCGAAATATTCAGCATTTATCGTTGGCTTTTAAACAAACGATGAAGACGCTTCCGAATTTTTCAGCATATTCTGACCCTTTTGCGACGATGTCGGCAGAGCAAGCATTGTTGCCTGGAGAAGTTATTGACGCCCCTTTTCAGAAGATTCAGGAAGACCTTGATAAACTCTTGATCCACCAAGAGAGCTTATTGAATCAAGCGACAAACAAAGAGAATGCGTCGTATCAATACATGTTCAAGATGTCGTATTGGTTGATGTCACTTATGATGTTTGCCGGAGTAGTAATAGCATTTGTTGTGATTCGTAGCATTGTCAAACCAATAAACGAATTGAAAAAAACGCTTCTATATCTTGGAAAAGGTGTCTATCCAAAAACGCAGTTCAAGGTAGCAAATGATGAGGTTGGTGATATGACTTTTGCTGTCAATAGGCTAGTGGATGGATTGAAAAAGACAAGGGAGTTCTCACTTCAAGTTGGAGCTGGAAACTTCAATGCGGCATATACTCCGCTTTCTGAAGAAGATGAGCTTGGTGGAGCACTGTTGAAAATGCGCGAGGATTTGGCTGAGAATGAAAGACTTCTCGAGAAAAAAGTAGAAGAACGAACCAATGAGGTTGTCCGACAAAAAGAACAAATTGAAAACCAAAAAGAAAGGGTAACTCTCTTATATAAAGATCTTACAGATTCCATCAATTACGCAAAGCGTATCCAACAAACTATTTTACCCACAGATGAACAAGTACATTCGCTATTTGACGAATGTTTTGTTCTGTACCGTCCAAAAGACATCGTGTCCGGTGATTTCTATTGGTTCAAAGCAAGTGGTAAGAAAAGCATATTTGCGGCTGTCGATTGCACGGGACATGGCGTGCCGGGTGCTTTCATGAGCTTAGTAGGACACAATGTACTGAATCAGGTGACCAAGGTATTTACTAGACCTTCTCAAATTCTAAATAATTTGAATAGGATGGCAATGGAAGTTCTTGATGGAGATGGAACGAGCCAAATAAAGGATGGAATGGATATCGCTTTATGCACCATTGACAAGGAAACTCTAGAATTGGAATTCTCAGGAGCCTATAACCCTCTATGGATTGTGAGGAAAGGCGAGTTGATCGAACAAAAATCCGATAAATTTAGCATTGGATCATTTCAACATGGTGAAAACCAATTTACCAATCATGTCTACCAATTGGAAAAGGGAGATTGTGTTTACATCTTCTCCGATGGCTATGGTGATCAGTTTGGAGGTCCAAAGAATAAAAAATTCATGCGCAAGCAATTCCGTGAGCTAGTGGTAAATTCTAGTCCGCTTCATATGGAGGAACAAAAGAATCTTCTCGAGCAAGCTTTGGTGAGATGGAAAGGATCGCAAGATCAAGTAGATGATATCCTAGTAATCGGAGTTCGTGTTTAACTTTTGAATACCGATGACTCCATTACGTAGTTGTCTTTGGGGTTAATACAGAGAACCGGAATCTGTGCTTCGTTCGCAATGATTTGAGTCTCGTAACTTCCACCAATAATGTGCATCAAGCTGCTTTCATAGAAGTTCATAATACACATCAAATCAGCATCAACTGCTGCTGCATATTTCAACAAGCTCTTCACGAAGGACCCTGATTTAGAACTGGTGATTTCGACTTCTGTTTCAATTTCTCGCTCAGCCATGAATTGCCGCGCATAGTTCAAGTTACGCTCCAATTGATTCTTTAAGAACTCATCAGTTTCTCCTGGGGATACCAAGTAAACTTTTGAATTGAAATACAAAGCCATATCCGCAACCAACTTTAGCTTTTGCTTGGTCTCTCTATGAAGGTCCAATGGAACTACAATTTTGTCGTAACCAGATTCACGAATGTCACGTTCCTGAACAATGATAAAGGGAATTAAAGACTCAGTGACAATCTTAAGAGCGCGGCTTCCAGTAAGGAATTGCATACCTTTCATACCATGAGTCCCCATGATAATCATGTTGGCATCAACTTCAGTTGCAACTTTATCAATGTCCTCAAAGATACTTCCAATACGCACGATCGTTTGAACTTGCACAGAATGATCTTTCTGAATTCTTGCTTGCAATGTTTCGAGCTTCAGTTTAGCTTCTGAGATGTCATGTTTGTTATTGATGACATGCAAAATATAAATAGTTGCTTGAATAGCGTGGCCTACGATGACCGCATGGTTTATAGCGGCATCTCCAACTTTTGTGAAATCTGTAGGGACTAAAATCTTATTGTTCATGGCTTAAGGCTGATTGCGAGGGCAAATGTAATATTTATCTAGAATGATTTGGCATTTGAGTTACGCTTGTTTGTTGGTTGAAGAGATGGACAATTCCTTTAATCTTAAGATTGCGCATAATTCGTCCTGATCTAGTGCCCCTAAATCACAGGGTTACCTATTTGATTGGCTCTCAAGGGCTATAAGCAGTGAAAACTAGGCGCATGTTGGCTCTATGTTTTTTGAAAACAATACTCCCAAACCTTTTTTTGTCAAATTGGAAGTTTGGCTAACCACAAACTGGAGAGGGATGCCAGCAAGAGCTCTAATGTTTTCGGCGCAAAATGAGCTTGTAGGAATCTTCCTACAAGCGGAATAGAAATTATCTTACATCATGCTTCTCGCAAGCCATATACTTTTGCCACGGTTGAATAAACAGTACTCCAGGTACTAGTAAGTTAATTGGGAATCAATTGAAGATTGCACCTTTCAATTAACGAAGATTTAAAGGAGGGTCAATGGACCCTCCTTTGTTATTGTCGTCTTTTTCCAATATTGACGAGAAGTCTTACCATCTTTGCGAACCTGTATGATTCGAAAGCTAGTCAATAAGGTCTACAATTACGCCCACTCACTGAAGCTAAGCCAGAAACAAATAACCATGGCTTTGGCAATCGCCGTGGGGTTCATCGCTGGATTGGTTTCTGTCGTTCTGAAAAATGGAGTGTTTTGGATTCAGTGGCTGCTGGCGGAAGGGTTTACTCAAGACAGCTATAACTTTTTATATGTCGTATATCCTCTTTTGGGGATCCTTATCACAGTTTGGATCGCAAAACGGTGGATGAAAAAGAAACCCGGGCCAGGTATTCCCACCACTTTATACGCAATTAGTAAGCGCAAAAGTATTCTGCCTAAGCACAATATTTACTCGGCAATGGTAACAAGTGTTTTTACCGTTGGCTTTGGTGGCAGTGCAGGTTTGGAGGCGCCAGCTGTTCAAACGAGTGCGGCAATAGGATCAAATTTGGGGGCGGCGTTTAAACTCAATTACAAAACGAAAACCCTACTCATTGGTTGTGCTGCGGCCGGATCCTTGGCCTCAATTTTTAAGGCTCCCGTAGCGGCAATTATTTTCGCTGTTGAGGTGTTCATGATCGATTTGACGACGGTCAGCTTAATTCCTTTGCTCTTAGCGTCAATTTCAGCTCTGCTTACAGCAAATCTCTTTTTGGGTGAAGACTCACTGCTTAGATTTCAACTTCGTTCTTCATTCGAATTAATCAACTTGCCTTTTTTCATCCTTCTGGGCGCATTTACGGGAATATGCTCAATCTATTTCTCCAAATTTTACATGGGTATTACACGTGCCTTGGAATCTTTTAAGAAGAAGTATGTCCGAGTCCTAATTGGGGGCTTACTGCTCGGTATAATCGTTTTTATCTTCCCGCCATTGTACGGAGAGGGATATGAAACAATCAACTTCCTGCTGAATGACAATTTAGCTGATGTAGCAAGAAATAGCGTGTTCTACGATTATCGGTCGAGTGTGACAATGATGCTCATCTTTATGATGGGACTTGTTATATTCAAAGTTGTCGCTACTGGCCTCACCATCGGGGCAGGTGGTGTTGGGGGTATTTTTGCGCCGACCCTATTCATGGGAAGTACACTCGGGTTCTTGTTCGCGCGAGTTTTTAAATACTTCAATATTGCTGAGCTTCCTGCTAGTCAATTTACATTGGTAGGTATGGCTGGACTTATGGCAGGAGTGTTGCATGCTCCGCTAACTGCCATCTTTATGATTGCTGAAATTACCGGTGGATATGAATTGTTTTTGCCCTTGATGGTAACTTCAGCTATTTCGTATTCTACTAGCAGAGCGCTCTCTCCACATACAATATACACACAAGAATTGGCTAGGCGTGGCGAGCTGATTACACATGATAAGGACAAAGCTGTGCTTACCTTGATGAACCTAAAGGAAGAAATAGAAAGAGGTTTTGTGGTCGTGCGAGATACATGCACTTTAGGAGATATGGTAGCGGCAGTTCGGAAAAGTACCAGGAATGTATTTCCTATTGCCGATGAGAATATGAGATTGGTCGGTATCATTACTTTAGATGACATTCGTGAAGTTATGTTTGATAAAGCACTCTACGATGAAATCAAGGTTGTCGACTTAATGGCTGCTCCATTGGAATTGATATATACCACAGATAGCATGGAGGATGTAATGAGGAAGTTTGAGGATTCTCAAGCTTGGAATTTACCCGTTATTGAAAACCAACAATACATTGGTTTTGTCTCCAAGTCACGGTTATTCAATGCTTATCGTAAACTTCTTAAAGAAGCTTACAACATGGAGTAATTTGTCAAAGGCCAAAAAAAAGGCCCCTAACGGAGCCTCTTTTCAATTCTTGTTGTTCAATTTTATTGTATACACCCTTGATCAATCTGAGAAATTGGATCCGCATTGGGAAAACAGTTTCCACTTGGTAGATTTTGTGGGTTATAGCGTAATAAATCGTCATCATACAAACCATTTTCAAGGAAATTCACCAAATCAGTGATTTCGTTGTCGCTTAGATTCAATGGATGGAATCCTTCTGCCAACTGAGTTTCAGGTACGTTTGAATTCTCTGATAAGCCAGCATTTTTGTATTCAATGACTTCCCGAACCGAAGTGTAAGTTCCTCCATGTCCTAAGAAAGGAGAATCCTTCAAATTGTATAACTGTGGTGTCTTAAATTTGAAATTGTCTGCAGCGTCGCCTGTAAAACTTCCACGACCCAAATTTGCAGTGTTTGCTGAAGATGAACCGTACGTTCCATTTCCTTCCATATCTGTCATCCCCAGACCATAGAAAGTCATTGAATTCAAAGCCGGTCCGTTATGACAACTGCTACATTCAGCTTTTCCAAAAAACAAAGCAGCTCCCCTTTTCTCCGAATTCGTCATCGCTCCATAATCACCTCTTAACCAATCTTGAAATGGAGTCTGGTTCGAAAGGAGAGTTCGCTCATAAGCGCCTATGGCCATTCCTCCTGTACGAACACTATATCTTGTTTCTTCCGGCCAGTTAGAAAAAGCAATATTAAAGAGATCTTCATACAAATTAATTTCCTCGCACAATTCGTCATTTATAAGCATGCGGTGCACAGATAAACCAGCAATAGCCTGAGTCTCCAACCCTTCTAGTCCGAACTGATTGTTCCAAACAGGAGAAGCTGGATCCCACATTGCTTCAGTACCTTCGTTCGGACCAGTCGCGCCAAATTGACCGTTCCAAAGCATAACTTTTTGGTATGCTCCATTCATTGCAGTAGGAGTTCGAAGTGGTTGCACATCAATGCTGTCTATAGGATATATTGGGTTGAGCTCTCTGCCCTCTCCCGATATGCCAAATCCCATCCCACCTTCACCAATTCCTTGCTGCATGTTGGCCTGGAAACCAGCCCAAGCATGATGGCAACTTGAACAGGAGTATGTCTCTGTTCCCACGTCTTCCATTCTTGGATTTCTAGCCAAGCCTGTTTCGTGAAACAGTAGTTTTCCAAGTTGGACTTTCGCGTTACTCAATGGATTTAAAGGATCTTGCGGTATGGATGCAAAATCATTACTTTCAGGTAAAATTAGCATGTCTACCCCGACATTGTTGGTAGCGGCATCAATGGCATTCATCAGTGCCTTGTCATAATCGGTGGGTATCGATGTAATTTCTTCAACAGGGTCTTTACGACAGGATTGAATAGAAAGAGCTCCCACCATAAGGAATATTGTTGCCCATGTCACTTGTTTTATCATCGAAATCAGTTTAAATAAGAGCTTTATGTAACCCACAAAGTACGTAACACACAGAATAAGGTTACATTTTCTTGACAATTTAAAACACTTCTAAGAAGCTCGTCGTGATTAGAAAGAACTCTTCTGGAGCTTCCGCATGAAGCCAATGGCCCGCATTGTTGATCGTCTCGAATTGAGATTTTCGATTGTGTGATGTCAAATAGTCGAAATCTTCGTCTAAAATGTAATTTGACAATTGGCCCCGAATAAATAAGGAGTCGGCGTCAATGAATTTGTCCGGAAGCGCCGATAAAATAGCTGGCATGCAGTTTTCAAGCACGCTTACATTCATACGCCACCGTAAATCCCCCTTTTCAAACCAATACAAATTCTTCATCAAGAATTGTTTGATAGCTCGTTCTGGGACGTACTTCGAGAGGATAGCATCGGCTTGTTTACGCGAACCAATATGCTGATCATTGATTTCATTTAATGCAGATAGAATCTTTTCGTGATGAGGTGGATATGCCTTCATTCCCATGTCGACCACGATTAATTTTTCAACAAATTCAGGCCACCTTTGGGCATAGCGCATGATGACTTTTCCACCCATAGAATGACCGATGAAATTAGCGAACATTATTTGCTCATCTAGCATAAGCTCGTGGAGATCTTCTGCCATCAAGTCATAATTGAAATCATCCGAATGAGGAGAGTGCCCATGATTGCGGAGATCGACCAAGTATACACGGTGATTTTCGGCGTACTTCTTGGCCAAAGTTTGCCAGTTGTCCGCCGATCCAAATAGTCCGTGTGCAATTATCAATGGATCGCCGTCTCCAGTCTTTCGAAAATTTAATTTCATTTGTCTAGCGCTCTTTGGTAAATATTTACTGTGTTTTCAAGTCCCAAGTATAGGGCGTCACTTACCAATGCATGGCCAATTGAAACTTCCGCCAGACCGTCAATTGAACGATGGAAATAATTCAAATTGTCTAGGTTTAGATCGTGACCCGCATTTATCTGCAAGCCATATTTGCGCGCAGCGCTAGCCGCCTTGATGTAAGGTGATATAGCCAATTCTCGATTTTCTAGAAATGTGGACGCATAGTATTCAGTGTAAAGTTCAATGCGGTCAGTTCCTACTTTTGCCGCAGCCTCAATTTGCTTTTCATCAGTTTCCATGAATATTGACGTGCGAATCCCCGCAGATTTAAATCGACTTATCACATCCAAAAGAAAATCGTGATTCTCAATCACATTCCATCCGGCATTTGAGGTAATCGCATCAGGAGAATCGGGCACCAAGGTAACTTGATCCGGGATTATTGAGAGCACCAAATCAATGAACTCCTGGGTTGGATTTCCCTCAATATTGTACTCCGTTTGAACAACGTTTTTTAGATCACGTGCGTCCTGATACCTGATGTGGCGTTCATCTGGCCTTGGATGAACAGTTATTCCTTCTGCACCGAAAAGCTCGATGTCAGATGCTGCTTTGAGTAAGTCGGGGGTGTTTCCGCCTCGGGCATTGCGGATGGTCGCAATCTTGTTAATGTTTACACTTAGCTTGGTCATCGTAGGAATTTTACCCATCAAAACAAAGTTGTTTGTCTGACGTTGGGCAAAACTATTTTATCCATCTTAGATTTCGACAAGAAATATTCGAATTAATTTCCCGACCATTGAAGTGGGTTTTTTAAATCGTTAATTGTAGTAAGTATAGAATGACTTTAAAAGATTACATATCACAAGACTGCCCGGAGCTCACACGGATGGACAGCCCAGTAAACGCACTGAATCTAATGGATGAGTATCAGGTTTCTCATCTTCCCGTTGTGGAAAATGGAAAATACCTTGGCCTTGTTTCTGAAGATGAACTCGAAGTTCGAGATAGACCGATGGAGGGGCTAATAAGCGGGACACAAGATTTGTTGGCCATAAAAATAACATCTCATCAGCATATCTATGATGCTCTTCAGCTAGTTTCACAGAATCATATTACGGTAATTCCCGTTGTCAATGAGGAAAATGATTATTTGGGCTGCATAACACGCACTGCCCTTCTGGAGGGTCTTGCTCAAGCTCAAAGTGTTGGAGATCCCGGAGGTATCATTGTTCTCGAAATGAAAGCCAATGATTATTCTCTGAGAGAGATTGCTGACATTGTAGAAGGAAATGATGCGAAAATTCTCAGCCTTACCCTGAGCAATCCAGCGGATTCGATTCTTCTTGAGGTTACATTGAAGATTAACCAGACAGACTTAAATGGAATCTTGCAGACTTTCAACCGCTATGATTACGTGGTTAAAGCGCATTTCCAAGAGCCTAGATTCGAAGACGATTTGAAAAACAAGTATGATGAGTTTATGAAATATTTGAACATCTAAGTCGGTATTTTCTAGCCTCGGCCCAAGCGGTTTTAATATCTTCGCACATATCAATATCCATGGCATGACAATAGGCGTTTACGGAAGGCAATTTGATACTCGATTTGCCAAGCCCATTGAATTATTTTTATCGAGCCTATCGGCAAATGGATTTGATCTCCGCATTCATGGGGATTTTGTCCAATTTCTTAGTCAAACAATCAATTTAGATTCTTCGCTGCCAACATTCGAAAGTTTCGAAGATGTCGAAAACATGAGTTTCGTGATCAGTATTGGTGGCGACGGAACTATTTTGAATACAGTTACTTTCATCAAAGATTCTGGAGTGCCTATTTTGGGTATCAATGCGGGTAGATTGGGCTTCCTTTCCAATGTATCTCTCGACGCAATTGAACTCACCATTCAATGTTTGCTAAAACGGGAGTATACAATTGATAAAAGATCTCTCATCCATGTTGAGGGAATTACCGAAGAAGATCATTGCCCTTTTGCTTTGAATGAGGTTACCGTCCACAAAAAGGACACTTCAAATATGATCACAGTAAAAGCATGGGTGGATGGTGTTTACATGAATAGCTATTGGGCAGATGGTCTGATTATATCGACCCCTACTGGATCAACCGCGTACAGCTTGAGCTGCGGTGGTCCTATTGTAATGCCTGGTTCTGATAATGTCATATTGACTCCAATTGCTCCGCATAATCTAAACGTCAGGCCTGTGGTTATTCCGTCAGAAAGCGTTGTTCAATTGGAAGCGCAGACTAGAGATCAAGAAATTCTGCTTACGTTAGATTCCAGGTCTTACTCATTGCCGAACGGCAGCAAAATCATTCTTCGAAAGGCAGATTTCCAGATCAATTTGATATCATTACCCAATCAGGACTTTTTCAGTACGATTCGCTCGAAGATGATGTGGGGTATTGACAAACGTAACTAGTTCATAGACTCAGAATTATACTTAGATTTGTCTCCCAGATTTGTGATGAGTGTTTTTGAGTTTAGGGAAACTTTGACACAATATTTGCGTACTAACTGCATTATGTTGGAGATGAAGACACGTATTTTATTTCTGTCCTTCCTTTTACTACCTCTTTTGAGCGTGGGGCAAAAGAAATTTGATCGAAGCGCAGAAATGGGTTTGATGGCCGGTACAGCTTATTATATAGGTGATATCAATCCACGTCAGCATTTTGGAGGTAATCTTCGTCTTGCTGGGGGGCTTTTCTACCGGCACAATCCTAACCGCAGGATTTCAATCAAGGGGTCATTTCTTTATGGTCGAATTGAAGCAACTGACGCCACTAGCAAAGATCAATGGCAGGTGAATCGAAACTTGTCTTTTCGAAATGATGTGTTCGAAGGCGCAATTCAAGCAGAAATAAACTATTTCAATTATCAAATTGGAGATAAGCAAGACTTTTTATCACCCTATTTGTTTGCCGGACTTGCGTATTACAGCATGAAGCCTCAGGCAGAATACAAGGGCGTGTACTATGAATTGCAGCCACTGGGTACTGAAGGTCAAGGCACATCAGAAGGTGGAGAACGATACAATACAGGGGGACTTTCTGTGCCTTTTGGAGTTGGTTTTAAAATCAATGTATTCAGTATTGTCGCCGTCAATTTGGAGTGGGGTATGAGGAAAACGTGGACCGACTATTTCGACGATGTCAGTGGAAGTTATGTTGATCCTAGCGTGCTTTTAGTGGAGAATGGCCGATTGTCAGCTGAGCTTGCTGATCAAAGTTTGGAGCCAACTCTTGTTAATGGCACTAATTCCGGTTTACAACGCGGAGATCCAGGGAGAAAAGACTGGTATTCCTTTGCTACGCTTGCAATATCTTTCCGTTTAGGAAAATCCCCAACCAACTGTTGGAATAACATCGACTTCCGTCGATAATGATAATCTTCCAATACTAATTTAATTCTTTATTTCATTAACGGTTCAAGGGCTCTATATTTGCACCCTGAACTTCAATAATTGTTAATTTGCCTAGTTGACAGACTTAGCAGACGATTTTGACGTTGGGTTCTGGATGAACTATGGATTGGGAAGAAAAAATCGATCGGAATAATATCCCTAAGCACGTTGCTGTCATAATGGACGGGAATGGCCGATGGGCTCGCCAGCAGGGCGAACAACGCATATTTGGTCACTTCAGTGGGGTCGATGCTGTTCGTGCTACGCTCAAGGCTGGCCGAAATCTAGGTGTAAAGTTTTTGACCCTCTATGCGTTCTCTACTGAGAACTGGAATCGTCCTTTGGAAGAAGTCCAGGCTTTAATGGATTTATTGGTAAAGACTATTATTCGTGAATTGGACGAGCTTGATGACAATGGTGTTCGACTGCGAGCCATTGGTGATATGAATATGTTGCCAGAGGACTGTCGAAACGAATTGCAATCGGCCATGGATCGAACTGCTGGCAATACAGAGATTAGTCTTGTGCTGGCATTGAGCTATAGCGCTAGATGGGAGATTACTGAAGCCGTGAAACAAATTGTAGAGGAAGGAGTGGAAGCGAAGGATATCACTGCTGATACTGTATCCAAACATCTGCAGACAAATAGCTTTCCTGATCCTGAATTGATGATCAGAACGAGCGGTGAGCAAAGAATAAGCAACTTTTTGTTGTGGCAATTAGCTTACTCAGAATTGTATTTTACTGATGTACTTTGGCCAGATTTTAACGAGTCTGAATTTTACAAAGCCATATGCGATTATCAGAGCCGTGAAAGAAGATTCGGTAAAACGAGCGACCAGATTATTGCATAATCGAGACTATATGAAACACATTTGCCTAGGCCTTTTGGTACTTAGCCTTCTTATCCCCTTCGCTGCAAAGGCGCAACCTACTCAAATAGGATCTGGGATTGATTATCTAGTGCCACAGACATATACCATCGCCGGTATGGTGGTCACTGGAGCAGAGCACACAGATGTGCAAGCAATTAAACTCCTTTCAGGTTTGCAAATTGGAGATGAGATTCTAATTCCAGGAGAGGATGTTTCTCAAGCAATAAAGAAACTTTGGCGTCAACGCTTATTTGAAGATGTATCCATCTATGCTGCTGAGATTCGAGGGAGCGATATCTATCTGAATATCGAAGTCAAGGAGATGCCTCGTTTGTCGCATTTTAGCTTTGATGGAATTCGAAAGTCTGAGGCCGATAATATACGAGATGAAATTCATTTGATATCAGGTGTGATTGTAAATGAGAACATCAAGAACCGAGCTGTCAACGGTATAAAAAAGTATTTCGTTGACAAGGGTTTTCTAAATGTCGAAGTTGCTACAGTCGAGGAAGAAAACAAAAATGTTGAGAATTCAGTTTCCTTGAGATTTAACATCGATAAAGGAAAACGTGTAAGAATAAAAGCAATCAATTTCATCGGAGCTGGTGATATTGCTGAATGGAAACTTCGTCGTTCGATGAAGAACACCAAGAAAACTAGGATTTGGGGAGCATTCAAAGCATCAAAATTCATAGAAAAAGAGTTTCAAGCCGATAAGGGAACTCTTATAGCCAAGTACAATGAGCAGGGATATCGCAATGCCCGGATTTTAGGAGATACCATTCGTAATCTGAGCAAGCGAAGAATTAACCTTGATATCACTCTTCATGAAGGAAATAAGTTCTACTTCCGAGACATTACCTTCGTTGGAAACAAGAAGTATAGTACCGGTCGATTAGATAGTATTCTCAATATTCAAGCCGGCGATATATATGACCTCACACTCCTTGAGGCCCGACTTTACATGAATCCAAATGGTCAGGATATTACTTCACTGTATCAAGATGACGGTTATCTAAACTTTCAGGCATACCCTATTGAAATTCTCGTTGAGAATGATTCAATCGATATAGAGGTGCGCGTGAATGAAGGAAAGAAATTTAGAATTGGGACGGTTACTGTCGTTGGTAACACCAAGACCAATGATCACGTTATTTATCGTGAAATCCGAACAAAACAAGGAGACCTTTTCCGTCGTAATGATGTCATCAGAACCCAGCGAGAACTGGCTCAATTAGGCTACTTCGATCCGCAGAAGTTCCAAATTAATCCAGTCCAGAATGCAGAAAAAGGCACTGTAGATATTGAATATGTAGTTGAAGAAAAACCAAGTGACCAAGTCGAGCTGTCTGGTGGCTGGGGAGCAGGCCGTGTGGTCGGATCTCTAGGTGTTAGCTTCAATAATTTCTCTTTGAGAAATGTGTTGAAGAAAGGATCATGGACTCCTGTGCCGTCAGGTGATGGGCAAAGGTTGAGTTTGCGGGCGCAGTCCAACGGTCTATTCTTTCAATCGTATAGTGCTTCTTTTGTGGA
Organism: Gammaproteobacteria bacterium; assembly: GCA_047615865.1. GTDB lineage: Bacteria > Bacteroidota > Bacteroidia > Flavobacteriales_D > Sanyastnellaceae > JADFAK01. Next base: position 33,041 of record JBLHIB010000001.1, on the reverse strand, counting down.
GCCGTGGCTAGGAGGAAAAAAGCCTAATTCTTTGAGTGTTTCTGTTTGGCACTCCGTGCAAAGTAATGGAGAACGTCGCAAAGTAGGGGGAGAGATTAACCCTGACAGACGATCTTTAAATATTACAGGAGCCTCAGTAGGTTTGGGTAAACGTCTAGCTGTGCCTGATGACTGGTTCCAAATTTATTTTGGGGTGTCGTATCAGCACTTCGATTTGAATCGATTTGGATCTTTCTTCAGCTTTGATGATGGTTTCTCGAATAACTTGTCGCTCACAACAACTCTTTCAAGAAACTCAGTAAGTGAACCAATCTTTCCTGTATGGGGATCTGATATTTCACTCACCGGTAAGTTTACACCACCATATTCAGCAATAGGTAAAGCGTTTGGTAAGGATCCAGACTATTCGTCTATGACTGACCAAGAAAAATTTGACTGGGTTGAGTACTACAAAGTTAAGTTCACAGCAAAATGGTACACTACGCTTTTTAGCCACAAAGTTGGAGACGAAGGAAGTCAGCATAATCTCGTTCTTGCGACCAGTGCAGGTTTCGGTTTCTTAGGTGCTTACAATCAACAAATAGGTTTGGCTCCTTTTGAGCGTTTCTATTTAGGAGGTGTTTATTTGTCAGGGTTTGTATTGGACGGACGTGAGATAGTTAACCTTCGTGGTTATGACGAATTATCACTTACCTATCCATCTCGTCAAGTTGGCTCTCCCCTTATTTCTAAGTATACTGCAGAGTTGAGGTATCCGCTTTCCACAAACCCGAATGCATACATTTATATGCTTGGATTTTTGGAGGCCGGAAAAACGTGGTCGAAGTATTCAGATTACAATCCTCTAAATGTTATGCGCTCCGGAGGTGTTGGTCTGAGAATCTTCCTACCTATGTTTGGACTACTTGGTCTCGATTATGGATGGCGCTTAGATGATGTGCCAGAAAACCCCGCTATGCAAAAAGGACAGTTTCACTTTAGCATTGGAATGAATCTTGGTGAACTCTAAAAAACTTAATTTAAATTCGCGTCTATCAGACTTGGAATAGAAATTGCATAAGTCTGTGAAATGACGTTAATGAAGGTAGCTCACTAGAAGGATATGTTGACCCGCCGAAAACTTGAACTCATGAAAAATATCTTTATCACGCTTTCTCTGCTGCTTGTCTTTACTGTTGCAAATGCACAGAAATTTGGATATGTAGATACAGATTATATCCTAATGCATGTTCCTGAATACGCTTCGGCACAATCAGAATTGAATAAATTCTCTTCAGATTGGCAAGGTGAAATTGAGGTTAAGTATGAAACGGTACAAAGATTGCAAGAAGCATTTGACGCTGAGAAAGTTCTTCTGACGGAAGAAATGAAAAAGAAGCGAGAAGAAGAAATTTCTAAACGTCGTCAAGAAGCAATGGACATGCAAAAGCAAAAATTTGGAGTAGGAGGCGAACTCTTCAATAAAAGAGAAGAGCTCATTAAGCCAATCCAAGATCAAATCTATGATGCGATCAAAGATGTGTCCAACTCAAAAGGTCTGATGGTGATCTTCGATAAAGCTAAACAAAGTAATATTTTGTATAGCAACCCGAAGCACGATGTCAGCGACAATGTGATCAAGAAAATGGGATTGAAGCCTGGCGAGACTATCGAAAGTGAAACAGCTGGAGGAGATGACAAAGGAAATTCAAAAGCAGCGACTAATAAAGATCAAGGAAAAACAGGAGGCTCGAAAACCGACAGAGGTGCTAGTGCCCCCAAGAAATAATTCACGCTTAATTGCTCTATTAAAATTATATAAATGAAGAAAATTATCATCATCGCGATCGTGTGCATCGGTGCAGTATTCACTGGAAACGCACAAAAATTGGGTCATATTGATTCTCAATCACTATTGCTATCAATGCCCGAGCGCGCAACTATCGAAACGGAGCTTCAACAATATGCTAGCGTATTGGAAGAGCACTTGAATACGATGAAAGCTGATTATGAAGGCAAAGTGCTTGAAATTCAAAGCAATCCAAATTTGCCGGAGGCTATTTACAACGACAAAGTAAAAAAGCTGCAAGAACTTGAGCAGAGCATGCAAGAGTTTCAACAGACAGCTAATCAAGACTTAGCCAAAAAAGAATCTGAATTGCTTCAGCCAATGATCGATGCAGCTCAAGAAGCTATTACAGCTGTGGCTAAAGAGCAAGGCTTTACTTATATTCTTGATTCATCGACAGGTGTTACCTTGTATAATGGTGGAGAAGATATTATTGAGCTCGTTAAAGCGAAATTAGGCCTCTAATCTTAGAAAAGAGGATCTGTTAAAAAAAATTACTGCACTTTTGAAATCCGGTTGTGTCAACCGGATTTTTTTATGGATAAAGATAGACCTATAGGAATTTTTGATTCTGGTATTGGCGGCTTAACAGTGGCCAAAGCGATCAATGATCTGCTCCCGAATGAGTCCCTGATATATTTCGGGGATACGGCCCACCTGCCTTATGGCGACAAGTCGGCGGAAAGTGTGAGGAGTTACTCTCTGAAAATTGCGGCCTTCCTGAAAGAAAAGGGCTGTAAAGCCATAGTAATTGCTTGCAATACTGCGAGTGCTAGAGCCACCAAATCAGTAAGCGATCTAGTTGGAAAAGACATCCCTGTTGTCAATGTTATCGATCCTGTCGCTGAATACGTTGGACACAAGTTCAAGAACAAAAAGATTGGTGTAATTGCAACTAAGGGCACGATCAATTCTCGAGTGTACCCCAAGCGAATCCATACATTTTGCCCCGAAGTGAAAGTCGCGACCAAAGCAACACCATTGCTTGCCGCCATGATAGAAGAGGGCTTCTATAACAACAATATCAGTAAGGCTGTAATTCACGCCTATCTAGATCATCCCAACCTGAGGAAATTGGACGCTCTTATTTTAGGATGTACTCATTATCCACTGATAAAAAAGGAAGTGAAAGACTTCTACTCAAGCGAGGTGGAGGTAATTGATTCCTCACAATTCCTCGCAAGGAGACTTGAGATAGTATTGAAAGAAAACCAATTGCTAAGCTCCAAAGGATCAAGGTCTATGGAATTCTATGTTTCTGATTTCACAGAATCATTCAAACATTGTACACGACTGTTTTTTGGTGAAGAAATTTCCCTAAAAGAAGCTCGGATTTGGGATTAGCGGTACCAATCCGCATACATCACGTAGTTTTTTGCAGTTGTACCTATCAAACCACTTATCTTTTCTTCATCAAGGGTTTTTCGCTCTTTCGCTGGAACGCCGGCCCATAAAGTGCCTGACTTTATTCTACTGCCTTCCAACACCACGGCACCTGCTGCCACAATAGAATTGCTTTCTACTACGACCCCATCCATTAGAATAGCCCCCATACCAATCAAAACATTGTCATGAATTTCGCATCCATGAACGATTGCTCGATGTCCGATCGAAACATTATTTCCAATGGTAGTTTTGAATTTTTTATAAGTACAGTGAATCATCGCATGGTCCTGTATATTCACGGCATTTCCAATGCGGATTGAGTTCACATCACCTCGTATTACAGCATGGTACCATACTGTGCAATCATCACCTAGAACCACGTCTCCAACCACCACCGAATTTTCTGCCAACCAGGTAGTTTTAGCAATCTCGGGTGTTTTACCTAAAAGTTCTTTTATCAATGCCATGTGTCAAAATTATTCTGTGTGTGGCGAAACTAATTGATTCGATCGCTCTTTTCAAAGTGGAGGTGTTAATAGTTTAGTCAGAGTGTCAAGCTCGCAGGAGTCGATATGGGTAACTTCATCGAATACAAGAAGATTCTCCATGAAGCCAATACTCACTATTCTTTTCAGCCTATTCGTGGCTCTAACATTTGCTCAGGCTCCGCCGCAAGGAATCAGTTATCAAGCTGTGGCTAGAAATATTGATGGTCAAGCGCTCACAGATACTCAACTAGGTGTGCGCATCAATATCCTCCTAAATGGCGCGAATGGAGATTTGTGGTGGCAAGAAGAGCACTTTGTGGTAACAAATTCGCTTGGACTTTTTTCTTTAGTTATCGGACAAGGAATTTCCACGGGGGATGGAAATAACCCATCATTTGAAACTATTAATTGGGGAGCAGCCACTTATTTCCTGAGTGTTGAAATTGATCCTGGTGATGGGGTATATGAGCTCATGGGAATTTCACAGTTCTTAAGCGTGCCCTATGCCTTTTATGCCGAAACTTCCGGAGATTCGAACGATGATGACCCTGATCCTAGCAATGAGTTGATCACAAGTTTATCCGTTGTGAATGACTCAATAGTAATCATGGAAGGTGGAATTCAGCATTTCCTGGACATTGGATCAATTGCTGGTGAGGCTTCGCTTACTGACGAGTGTATCAGTATCGCGCAACTTCAAGGTACCGACCTTAATATAGTAGAATGCGGGCAAGCCTATGTCATCCCTCTAGAGTCATTGGTAGATGATGGCGACTGGATTGTGGATGGAGATGTGATTTACAATGATCAGCAAGCCGTGGGAATAGGAACTGATGTTCCTACAAGCAGCTTGGATGTGAATGGATCGATGGCTCTTGAAATTAGCTCTGTTCAGGGTCCTATCAATGTGAATGTAGACGACAACAACTGCATCTTGGTCGCCAATGTAAGCAACGGCGATGTAACAGTGAATCTTCCCAGCGCAGCAACCTGTTTGGGAAGGATGTACACGTTCAAGATTTTTGCGTCGTCAGGTGCCAATGATTTCAATCTGATCACTATAGAAACTGAAACTGTTGACGGATTGGATGATCCTTCAGTTTTTGGAGTCGATAACAAGGTGTTTTCCATCGTTTCTGATGGATTTGGTTGGTGGGTAATTAATGGAAGCATCGCTCCATAATGAAGCTAGTAGCCATCATATCTCTTGTTTTATGCCATTTTTTGGCCTTGGGCCAGGTTACGCTGGATCGCCAGGTGATTGGGACTGCAGCAATCGAAGGTTCCGGTAGTTTGTTGATTTCCTCGACAGCTGGTCAACCTGAGCATACGACAGAATCCAATGTCAACGGAATGATTTCCCAAGGCTTTCAACAACCACCGAACGATTTCGTTGAACCTCTCACTGAGCTTCTTCTTCCAGCTTGTGCAGGTGAAGATGCAGCAGTTTTCTCTATTGATCTTCTACAATGTCCCGCCGCAACAATTTTTATCGATGGGGAAGAGCTCGGAGATAATCAAGTGACATTAGCGGAAGGACAATATCAGCTTCTTGTGATAGGTGATGGTTGTTTTCTTATGGACAGTATTGTAGTGAATTTCGAAGAACTTTCTTTATGTGATATTCAGTTTTTTTCTGGCTTTTCGCCAAATGGGGATGATCTTAATGATCACTGGATCATTGAAAACATCGAATTCAGTGCACATGCGAATAACACGGTATCAGTCTTCTCGCGTTGGGGTGACTTGGTCTGGGAAGTTCTTGATTACAACAACGCTGATCGCGTTTTTTCTGGAGTTTCTAATAGTGGTGATCTATTGCCAGCTGGAGTGTACTACTATGTTTTTGAATCAGGTGAGTTCTCAAAAAATGGATTTATCGAATTGATGAGATGATATTATTAGTGAATGGAAATACAAGGCAGCGCTATCCGTATACACATGGATGGATTCGGGTATGCGCTAGCTTTGTTCTTCTCTTGTTTTTGACTGACTTAAACGCGCAACAAGATTGGCTCTATACTCAGGGGCATTTTGATTTATTCGGATCGAATGAGGCCTTTGCTGGTCATTCCGAAGGAATCAATACAACGGTTAGACTGCGTGAGCAATGGGTGGGTTTCGAAGGGAGTCCGTCAACACAATTTCTAAGCATTCATAGTCCGGTCTATAAAAAATTAAGCCTTGGCGGCAAATTGATGTACGATCGATTGGGAGCACAACAGCGATTTTCTGGAAAGTTGGCCGCTTCATATGCAGTAACTCTTGGAGATGGATCATTGAGATTTGGACTCGGCGCTGGATGGCTAAATCAAAAAATCCGATCGGATAGATTGATAACGCAATTCGAAGAAATAGGACTAGACTACATTGGAAGAAGCGGAAACGCGGTGAATCTTTCTGGTGGACTGTTCTACATAACTGATTTTTGGTATGTGGGTGTGCAAGGAGATAACCTCAACTCTCCCAAATTATATGCTGATTCGAACTACGATCTTCAGCCAGTATTTACACTCATGGGTGGATTGGTTATTGAACTCAATGATCAGGTAGCGATCAAACCATCTATCGTTTGGCGAGAGGCCGTGAATGGACAGTCAGATGGCGATCTTGGATTGGCTTTACTGCTGAAAAATAAAATTTGGATTGGCGGCGGCTATCGATACAATTCTTCCGCCTACGGCTTGCTTCAGTTTAGATTTTCAGAGCGTTTTCAGGCAGGATACTCTTATGACTTCACGGTGTCGAAATTGGCTGGATACGAATCGGGGAGCCACGAATTATTTTTATCCTATGTTTTTGGAAAGTCCGGCATCGACCAAGCATCAATCAGATACTTTCGATGAGGCGATTGCTCACCATATTCTTTGCCTTTGTGGCGCATCTTGGCTGCGCGCAGCTTGTCTTTGAAGTTGATTCTCTGGGCCAATTCAATACCGAGGACAATCAAATGGTATGTGGTACTGTTATGGGGAGACTTTTGATTGCCCAGCTTAGCGAAAAAGCGGCATATGATGATCGTGGTAAAATTCGCAAGTTGAACTACGACATGACATTTGCCCGTAAGGGTGCATCTTTTAATGAACTGGTACTAGAAGAATCATTTCCATTCAATCACCCAAAATTCGACGATGGCACGACCTGTTTTTCATTAAAAGACAGTGTTCTATACTTCTCATCAGCTGCTGATTATGGCGGTAACGATAACAATGCAATTCACCTATTCAAGTCAAAATATAGCCAGGGTGATTGGGAAACACCTGCACCGCTGCTTTTGAATTTAGCCGATTTTAACTCTGCGCATCCAGCCCTAAATGAAAAAGGGGATGTACTGGTCTTTTCATCAGATCGCCCGGGTGGAATAGGAAAAATGGACTTGTGGTATTGCAACTTGTTAGGTGACGCTTGGAGTGAACCAGTCTGGTTGGGCAACGAGATCAATACGACTGAAAATGAGATTTTCCCAACATTTCTAGTAAATGACATATACTTTTCCAGCAATCGACAAGGAGCGGAAAAATATGATCTGTTTTATACTGCCAAACAAGATCAATGGAGGGTGACATCAAAATTACCGCCACCTTTCAATAGCACGGGTGATGATATGCAATGTGTTTTTCTGAATGCAGAGACCGTATTTTTGACAAGTTCACGAGAAGGTGGTTCAGGTGGTGACGATATTTATTTGCTGCGAGAGAAACTTGAAAAAATTGATGGTTTTACGGCGTCTATTGAATGTCTGGGAGAACCACTTCGTGATGTGAAATTGCAATTTATAAATGCCCTGGGTGAAATAGTTTTCAGCGGAGTATCGAATGAAACGGGTGATATGGAGCTGAATAATTTGAGTTTCAAGAGACACTACAACGTGTATGTGTCGGGTGTTGAGGATGATGTTTTATCGAAATCGGTTGTTTACGTAAAAAATGGGGACGGAGAAATCATCAAGACTTATAGACCAGGGAAAGACGGTCAGTTTTATTTTGAGTTATTAAAAGGCGACAATGTTGGTGGTCTTAAAAAGCTAGATAATCCTGATGACAGTATGCTAAAAGTGTCTATCCAAGGACAAATATTTGTGGAAGACCCAGGCGATATAGGAGAAGGAGAGTTGATCTATGTGACCAACGATGTTGGTGAGTTGCTTGCTCTAACTTACACAACCAATGAAGGTAGATTCCAATTTGATGAGCTGCGACCATTGCGTAATTACCAATTCAAAGTAGCTGAAGATGGCAAAACTGTGAGAATGATAATTGATGATGGTGAGGAGAATTTGGAGATCCCCTTTGTCAATGGTGCTGCGAGCTATCAGAAACTTACAGATGAGCATTCGATTCAATTGATGGATGAATATCAGAAACCAATTTACATTGCGAATGATGAGGTATTTATAATTCGCAACATTTATTATCAGTTTGATAGCATTGCGATAAATTCAATTGCTCAAGGACAACTCGAGCAGTTGGGGTCGATATTGGAGAACAATCCGTTGATTTCAATTGAGCTATCGAGCCATACAGATAGCAGAGGAGAGTTTGATTACAACTTGAAATTATCGAATAGGAGAGCGCTTCTCGCGAAAGACTTTTTAGTGTCTACAGGGGTGAATTCGGCTAGAATCCATAGTATTGGATATGGCGAGCAATTGCTGCTAAATCAATGTACGGATGAAGTTGATTGTTCGGAAGAGTTGCATGCTTTGAATAGGCGAACAGAAATAAAAATTCATGTTGAAGACTGACGACGGGATCTTTGAGATCGATAAGGTAAAATCTAACTTCAAAAGGTTAATTTTGTAGGATGTTTATAGAGGTAATGAAAAGCAAGATCCATCAGGTGAAAGTCACAGAAGCTGACCTTCATTATATTGGAAGTATCACTATTGATCCTTTGTTGATGGAAGCTGCAAATATTATTGAGGGAGAAAAGATTCAAATTGTTAACATCAACAATGGTGAGCGGCTTGAAACATACACCATCAATGGCGAAAGAGGTGCTGGAGAAATATGCCTGAATGGTCCGGCTGCGCGCAAAGTAGCTGTCGGAGATATCGTTATTTTGATCACCTATGCGACAATGGATCCAGAAGAGGCGAAAACATTCAAACCCACCGTTATTTTCCCTGATACAGAAACTAACACATTACGCTAGTACTTGAATAAAAAAATCAAGAATACCATTAAGTACATCTTGTTCCTTGGAATAGGAGTGTATCTGTTCTATTTGGCAACTCAGGATATCACGCAAGGCACATTGAGCGCTGATACAAAGACGGTTGAGTTCGTCATTGGATCTGGCTTGGCAGATTGTGGAACTGGAGGATTTGTTGAAGTATCTATTGCTGACCAAGGAGGTGGAAAAATTCCTTGTACACTTTCCTCCCAAAATAATTTAGAGTCTTTTCCGCTTGAATTGATGGCCGATCAAAAGCGAGGTCAAATTAACTATTCTGTGTGCCTGCCGGAAGGAGCCTATGTTCTTCGGTTTGATTCTTCTTCAGAAGATTTTAGTGTTGCGGTAAAAGGTGTAGACAGAACAGACGAGTTGATTCGTGACATGTCCAGAGCGAATTGGTGGGGTATATTACTTTCGATTATTCTGGGATATTTAGCAATAGCTTCTCGTGGAGCTCGTTGGTTGCTCATGTTGGAGCCAATGGGGTATAAGCCCAAAATGTGGAACAGCATACATGCCGTTGCGTTCGCTTATTTTGCAAATACTTTTGTGCCACGGTCAGGTGAAATCGCCCGCTGTGGAGCTTTAAATCAAACAGATAATATTCCTGTTGACAAACTTTTTGGAACGGTAATAAGCGAGCGGGTTATCGATTTTGTTATGCTCTTTATTTTTACCTTTCTGGCTTTAGTAACAAACCTTCAGGCCTTTAGGAATATTATGGATGATGTATTTGGAAGCAGCCAAGGTGGTGATGCAAGTCTTTCTCTATTCATATATTTAGGAATTGCATTCGTGGTTATACTGGCTGTGATATTTGCACTTAGGAGGAAAATTCAATCAACCGGCATTTATAAAAAAATTGTCCAATTTCTCTTGGGTGTAGCTGAAGGGTTAAAAGCTGTCATGAAAATGAAGCGAAGAGCTTTGTTTATCTTTCATACAGGTTTTATTTGGACCATGTATTTCTTGATGGCATTCGTCATTTACAAGAGTATAGATGCTACGAGCTCAATGTCTGTTTTTGACGCTTTGTTCGTTATGGTTGCTGGAGGCTTTGGAATGGTATTGCCAGCACCTGGAGGTATTGGTTCTTACCATTGGGCAGTAAAGCTTGGGTTTATTGCTCTGGGCCTATCTGGAACTTTAGGTTTTGCTGTTGCAAATGTAATTTGGCTTACGCAGACAGCGATGATCATAGTTGGCGGAGGTATTGGTTACTTATTTCTAATGGCTTATCAAATCAAACGAGACCGTGCATTAGATAAAAAATCATGAAGTCCTATTCACTTAACGATATTAAGACAGAACTCGAAAAATGGAAGTCTAACGGCGAGAAAGTTGTCTTCACGAATGGAGTATTTGACATTCTGCATGTTGGCCATGTAGATTATTTAAGTCGTGCTAAAGCATTGGGGGATAGGTTGATAGTCGGAGTCAATGACGATGCTTCTGTGCGTCGATTGAATAAGGCTCCAGAAAGGCCGATTAATCCTGAGAGGGCTAGATGTCAAATCATTGATACGTTAAAACCAGTGGATGCGGTGGTGATGTTCGGAGAAGATACTCCACTGCATATCATCAAGGATCTTTTACCAGGTATTCTAGTGAAGGGAGGGGATTATGATGCGAGCGTCACTGATGCGAACGATCCAAGATATATTGTGGGCTCGGTAGAAGTAATTGAGGCTGGGGGAAGAGTAGAAGCCCTCGCACTTGTCGAAGGCTTCTCTACAACCAATATTCTTTCAAAATTGAATTCGGGGAAATCCTGAATTACATTTTAAATGTATCCATAAAGTTTGTTGTGAAATTACCTGCTCGAAAGTTTTCGTCTTTCATCAATTTCTGGTGAAATGGAATAGTTGTTTTCACACCTTCAATGATGTATTCGTCAAGAGCCCTTTGCATTTTTGTGATTGCTTCCTCACGGGTTTGCGCTACGGTTATCAACTTAGAAATCATTGAATCATAATATGGAGGAATTGTGTACCCCGCATAAACGTGCGTGTCGATTCGTATTCCATGTCCGCCTGGAGCGTGGTAATCTGTTATTCGTCCTGGGCTCGGAATGAAATTTCGATTCGGATCCTCAGCGTTGATTCGGCACTGAATCGCATGCATTTTGGGATAATAATTTCTTCCAGAAATATCTTTACCAGAGGCCAATTTGATCTGTTCTTTGATCAAATCGTAATTGATAACTTCTTCGGTAATGGTGTGCTCTACTTGAATTCGAGTATTCATTTCCATGAAGTAAAAATCTCGATTCTTGTCTACAAGAAATTCAATAGTTCCAACACCTTCGTATTTAACTGATTCGGCGGCTAGAATAGCAGCTTGGCCCATTTTCTCTCGCAGCTCATCGGTCATAAATGGAGAAGGAGTTTCTTCTACCAATTTTTGATGACGGCGCTGAATACTGCAGTCACGTTCAGATAGGTGACAGGCATTTCCTTTCCTATCTCCAGCTATCTGTATTTCAATGTGGCGAGGTTCGACTATGAACTTCTCCATGTACATATCATTATTTCCGAAAGCAGCTGCTGATTCTCTACGAGTTGATTCCCAGCCATCGGCTAGATCCTCGTCGTCGATGCACATTTTCATACCTTTTCCACCACCTCCGGCAGTGGCTTTGAGCATGACAGGATATCCAATCTCATTGGCCGTCTTTTTGGCGTCGTCAAAATCGGCCAATAGGCCCGCAGAACCTGGGATAGTGGGAACACCTGCAGCTGCCATGGTTACCTTGGCATTTGCTTTGTCTCCCATAGCGTCAATCATTTCTGGGCCTGCACCGATGAACTTGATCTTATTCTCTTGACATACTTTAGAGAATTGTGCATTTTCAGAAAGGAACCCATAACCTGGATGGATCGCATCAGCATTTGTAATTTCTGCTGCCGCAATAATATTCGGAATACTCAAATAAGATTTAGAACTTGCTGGGGGGCCTATACAAACTGCCTCATCAGCGAATCTAACATGCAGGCTATCTGCGTCTGCAGTAGAGTATACAGCAACAGTCTGTATACCCATTTCTTTACAAGTACGGATAACGCGTAATGCGATCTCTCCGCGATTTGCAATCAGGATCTTCTTAAACATGGCTAGCGCTTCTGATGTATACTTAGATTATGACGGATCGACCAAAAAGAGAGGCTGATCATATTCTACAGGAGAGTTGTCATCAGCGAGGATCTTGACAATCTTACCAGTTACTTCTGATTCAATTTCGTTAAAAAGCTTCATCGCCTCGATGATGCAGACAACGTCTCCTTGCTTGATCTGGTCACCAACTTCCGCGAAAGAAGGTTTGTCTGGTGAAGCAGAACGATAGAATGTTCCGATCATAGGTGATTTAACCTCAATGTAATTGTTGGTCTCTTCAACAGGCGCAGGAGCTGTTGCAACAGCAATAGGGGCTGGAGCGACAACTTGTTGCATAGGCATTTGCTGAGCCATCGCTTGAACAGGAACTTGCTGAACTAGGATTTCGTCAGATGCTTTTGTTTTGCGTTTAGGACCGTCGGTTTTAATGACGATCTTAAAATCTTTCTGTTCGATTTCCACCTCGTTTACTCCGGATCTTGAAACGAACTTAATTAGGTCTTGTATTTCAACCAGCTTCATAGGTCTGTTTGTTTGTTCTACTTTGAAATGTAAATATAGGTCTCTAACCTTTACTATCGTATGCCCACTTGACGTAAACGGCACCCCAAGTGAATCCTCCACCAAATGCGGAAAGTACTAGGTTATCGCCTTTTTTTAATTGTTTCTCCCAATCGAAAAGACACAAAGGTATTGTACCCGCCGTTGTATTGCCATAACGATGAATATTCATCATGACTTTTTCTTCTGGAATGCCCATTCTATTGGCAGTTGCATCGATGATCCGCTTGTTCGCTTGATGAGGAACGAGCCAAGTAATATCTTCAGAGGTTAGGTTATTTCTTTCCATAATCTGAACGGATACCTCAGCCATATTCACTACTGCATATTTAAATACAGTTTTACCATCTTGGAAAACAGCGTGTTCTCTTGCATCCACAGTCTCATGAGATGCAGGTTTTACAGATCCTCCTGCTTTTTGGTGAAGGAAAGCTCTTCCTGAACCATCAGATTTCATCACTGAATCAATGATTCCTAGACCTTCGTCATTGCCTTCAAGCAAGACTGCTCCTGCTCCATCACCAAAAATAATACAAGTTGTACGGTCTTGATAGTCAATTATAGAGGACATCTTATCCGCTCCTACTACGACTACTTTTTTGTATTTGCCTGTTTCAATGAATTGGGCGCCTACCGAAAGAGCATAGATAAAACCAGAACAAGCCGCTATAATATCGAAGCCCCAAGCATTCTTGGCTCCAATTTTATCAGTTATAACATTTGCTGTAGCAGGAAATGTAAAATCAGGAGTGACTGTTGCACATATGAGCAAATCAATCTCATTTGGATCAATTCCTCTTTTTTCGCAAAGACCACGAACGGCTTCTACCGCCATGTCGGAAGTGCCCTTCCCTTCGCCTTTCAGAATATGACGCTTTTCGATTCCAGTGCGGCTTCGAATCCATTCGTCATTTGTATCGACCAATTTCTCCAAATCTTGGTTGGTCATGATGTCTTCAGGCACATATCCGTGAACCGCGGTAATGGCCGCATTCAGTTTTGTCATGTGTATTGCAGGTTAAAGGTTTGTCTAAGACAAGGTGCTAAGATACATTTTCTGTCTTCCTAGCTGAATAATTGTGAATCATAATTCACGAGACCAAAACGAATTTTGGTTTCCTTCTGTATGATCAATTGGTTTGGACGCCGGAAATTGGCTGGATGAATCATCTGTTTTGGATAAAAGTTGATTCAAATGAAAAAGGCCGTCTTTAAAAAGACAGCCTCCAATTTTGTATGCTCAAGCGTGAGATTAATTCTCCGCTGATGCTTTTTCCATTACTACACGGCCACGGTAATACAATTTACCCTCGAACCAGTGCGCACGATGCATGAGGTGAGGTTGACCTGTTGTAGGGCAAGTAGCCACAGTAGGAACTACAGCCTTATAATGAGTTCTTCTCTTACGAGCTCTCGTTTTGGAGATCTTTCGTTTAGGATGTGCCATTTTTATCCGTTTTACTTAATTCTTTATTCTTCTTATATGTCTTTAAGAGCTCCCCATCGCGGGTCTACATCATCTCCAGATTCAGATTTTAGATTCTTGAGAATAGCTATTACATCCTGATTGCATTCTTCTAAAGAATCATGCACACGTTTGGATGGTAACGCGAGGTGTGAGTATTCGTAAAAATATTGTGTGAAGTCAACCTCTACTTCATTTGGTCCGAGGATAAGGATCTCGTCGTTATTGGTGTCCGTGTAATCGCCAAACTTGACAATCAACCGAAATTCACCTTCTAATTCAATCTCAACCGATTCTTGACATCTATCACAGATAGTTTCAATCACTCCCTCGAATTCAAAATCCAAGATCATCATGCTCGATTGCTTCTCTAGAATAACATCGATAAAGACATCACCCTCACTAATTTCTGAATACTCAAATTGCTCAAAGAACGCTTTTCCCAATTGGAACTCGAACGCATGCTTACCGATCGTCAATCCTGTAAAAGGTATTGTATAATCATTGGTGAGCTTCACGTATGTTGTTTTTTAAGGGACGGCAAATTTACAAAACTTATTGATATTACGAACAATAACTATCGAATTCTTCACTCTTTACTGCGCGCTCTTACCTGAAGTGGGTTCGAAGTCATTTCTTTATGGCTTCTTCTTCTCTCGTAAATGTCTACGGCGACAAATATTGCTTGGCGAATACTGTGGGCGCTTGCCTCGCCTTTTCCAGCGAGATCGTACGCTGTTCCATGGTCTGGAGAGGTTCGCACAATAGGAAGGCCTGCTGTGAAGTTCACACCTGTGTCAAATGCTAAAGCTTTGAAAGGAACCAAACCTTGGTCGTGGTACATCGCGAGTATTCCATCAAATGATTTGTAGCTAGATGAACCGAAGAATCCATCGGCTCCAAACGGTCCGTAAACATACATGTTCTTTTCTTCTGAAGCTTTGATGGCCGGGATAATAACATCCTTCTCCTCATCTCCTAGGAGACCATTATCCCCAGCATGTGGGTTGAGACCCAAAACTGCAATCTTGGGGTGGTTAATGCCGAAGTCTTTTTGCAGGCTGTCATGAAGAATTTGAATCTTGCTCATGATCTTTTCCTTGGTCAGTTCTGCACTAACATCTTTTAATGCAACGTGGCCCGTTACTACACCAACTCGCAATTCATCGGCTACCAATAACATGAGGTGGTCCTCCACGTTGGCCATGTCAGCAAGAAATTCCGTGTGTCCTGGAAACTTGAAGTCTTCGCTTTGGATAAGGTCTTTGTTTATAGGTCCTGTGACTAGGACGTCTATTTTATTCGATGCGAGATCCTCAACTGCTGCTTTTAAGGCAAGGTATGCGCAATGTCCCGCTTCTGCAGAGAGCTCTCCAGGCTTCATCTCAATAGTTTCTGACCAAACATTTATTATGTTGAACTTTTTCTTCACACAATCTGCGGCGTCCTTTATAGCGGAGTATTGAAACTCGCTAAAACCAAGATCTGCCTTGGTTTTTTTAATGATGTCGACATGTCCGTATACAACGGGAGTCACATGATCAAACATTCGTTTGTCCTGAAATGTTTTGACAATCACCTCTGGTGAAATGCCATTCATGTCACCAATGCTTATCCCTACTTTTAAATTCTCTCTATTTTCCATCGACTCAATCTTGAATCTCCAATTTCTAGATCAAGCCTAAATGGCTTATTCATCGAATCAGAATGACGCAAAATTAACTTTTTCAATTAGCTATCTGGTGATGAATTAGTTTAAATGCAACAATTCGGGTATTGTTGGGGTTTATTGTATTAGTCGCGGGATATTAATTTGTATCTTTATCTGTCCATATGCAAGTGATTCAAAGACTTTATGTAGGGATTCTTTTACTCGTTTTAATGAGCCTAGGGATGAACGTATCTGCCACCCACAATAGGGCAGGAGAGATTACTTATACTCACATTAGTGGGTTCACTTACGAAGTTAAAATTGTCACTTGTACCAAGTCAACCGTTATTGCAGATCGAGAATGGCTGTCAATCGATTGGGGAGACAATCCTAACGCACTGGTGCTGGATTCACTCCATAGAAATTCAATCGAATCCTTACCGGAAATCCAATCCCAAATCAATACTTACGTTGGCCGCCATACGTACCCTGGCGCTGGCGCATATTCGATGTCTGTTCTTGATCCCAATAGAAATAGTGGTGTTGAGAATATTCCTATTTCGGTTTCTACGCCTTTTTGCATTGTTTCCGAATTGATAATTAGCCCAAATACCGGGCATAATAATTCTGTTTTATTACTTAATCCACCTAAAGAGCAAGCTTGTTTGAACAAACTCTGGATACACAATCCAGCAGCTTTCGATCCGGATGGAGATTTACTAACCTTCTCTTTGGTCACTTGTTTAGGAGAGGGATGTCTTCCAATTGAAGGGTATCAGATGCCTGATGTAAGAACTCCTGATGCGAGTGATACCTTTACCATTGATTCCGAAACAGGTGATGTAGTATGGGCGAACCCTACTATGGCCGGCGAGTTCAATATTGCCATTTTGGTAGAGGAATGGCGCGAGGTCAATGGCATCTTATTTAAGGTTGGTTCCGTTATTCGCGACATGCAAATCGATGTTCATATCTGCGACAATGATCCTCCAGTGATTGAACCTATGCTGGATACATGTATAGTTCTTGGTGAACAATTAAACTACAATGTAGTTGCATCAGATCCCAATGGAGACAATGTGTTCCTCAGTGCTATTGGAGCTCCTCTGCAGTCGGTCGAGAATACCGCTTCCTTCAATCCGTCAACGGGAACATTTTCTTGGATTCCTGGTTGCGAGGAAGTAAGGAATGAGCCTTATTATGTTCATTTCAAAGCAGAAGATAATAGCCAACAAGTCCAGTTGGTAGATATTGAGACGGTTGGAATTACAGTAGTTGCTCCTGCAGTTGAGAATGTTGAAGCCGCGCCGTCTGGAAATACTATTGAACTCACATGGGACGTTCATGATTGTTTGAATGCCTTTCCCTCGGTTCAACATTTTAAGTTTTCGTACAAAATATATCGCCGAAATGGTTTCTATGGTTTTGAACCAGATCATTGCGAGACCGGCGTGCCTAGTTATACAGGCTACCAATTGGTAGGGGTGGTGGAAGGACTGGGATCTAGTATTTATGTCGACGATTTTGGAGTTGGTTTTGGTGGTGAATATTGCTACATGATAGTGACTTGCTGGCCTGATGGTGCTGAAAGTTTGGCGTCAGAGGAAGTTTGTGCCAAGTTGATAAAAGACCAGCCAGTGCCCACGAATGTGAGTGTAGAAGCAACGGATGATACCGACGGAGAAATATATGTTGCTTGGTCGCCTCCGTCTGAAATGGACACTTTAAATTTCACGCCTCCCTATAGCTACAGGCTATTTCATAGCGAAGGATTCGCTGGCGCAAATGATTTAATTTGGACGTCGCCAGAAGGGGCTATCCTAATGTTTGGAGACACCACGTTTACTCATATTGGTCTGGATACAAAGAATACAGCTCATAATTATAGTCTCGAATTTTGGTCAGGTGATATTCTAGTTGCTAGAAGTCAAGAAGCTTCTTCTGTTTGGCTTTCTACAATATCGAATGACAACCAACTCACTTTGACAATGGAGCACAATGTTCCTTGGCAAAACTATGAGTATGATGTCTACCGATTCGATGAGCTTGCTAGCGATTTTATTTTTGTAGGCACTTCTGACGAACGGACATACACGGACACTGGATTGGTAAATAATGTAGAGTACTGTTATCGCGTTGAAAGTCGAGGAACTTACAATGTTACAAGCGTCATTGATCCAATTCTTAATTGGTCGCAAGAAACATGTGGAATACCTTATGATTTTACTCCTCCATGTCCTCCAGAACTTTCTGTCGACAATGATTGTGAGTTGATTCAAGATAACCTTAGTTGGAACAATCCGAATGAGACTTGTGTCGATGACGTTGTTGCCTATGAATTGTTCTATACTCCGATCCTTGGCGGGGAATATGAGTCCATCGGTCAAATCAATTCGGCAGAGAACACTTCTTATGTGTTCAACGAATTTCTCGAATCAAATTCCATTGCTGGCTGTTTCTATATAGTTGCGATGGATTCACTGCTGCCGGGACCAGGTGGAGTGGCCAATCAAAATGTAAGTGCGCCAAGTGAGATCATTTGCGTCGACAACTGCCCTATTTATTTCCTCCCCAATACATTTAGTCCGAATCAAGATGGAAGCAACGATTTGTTCCGTCCATTTCCATATAAATTCGTTGAAGATGTTGACTTCAAAATATTCAATCGTTGGGGTAATTTGGTGTTCGAAACAACTGACCCAGATATTGGATGGGACGGCACTTACACAGAGACTGGTGATATTTGTTCAGATGGAGTTTACTACTATACAATTCAGGTGAACACCATTCGCCTCGAGGGAATTGTTCCAGAATCATTCTCAGGATCCTTTCATATATTTGGCGGTCGAAATCCAGTGAAAGAATAAATTCATTTCTAATCTTGTTCTGATTAACTTTCTTTGCCTCTATGTTTACAGGAATTGTTGAATCAACAGCCACAGTCACGGATGTACTGCGAGACCAATCCAATATCGATTTGGTTCTCAACTGCCCTTTCGTTCACGAACTAAAGATTGACCAGAGCGTTGCCCACAATGGGGTATGCCTGACCGTAGTCGAAATTAATCTCCCTCAGTCAAGCTATCGAGTAACAGCCATCAAGGAGACTTTAGATCGATCGAATCTCGGCTCTATTAAAAAGGGTGATGAGGTTAATCTTGAGCGATGTATGCGGCTTGGAGACCGATTGGATGGTCACATGGTCCAGGGTCATGTAGACTGCATTGCTCATGTGGAAAAAATTGAACTAGAAGACGGAAGTCACAAATTCTGGTTTCAATATTTGCCCGAAGGGCCAAGAATTACCGTTGCCAAAGGATCAATATGTGTGAATGGTGCGAGTCTTACTGTTGTGGATTCTGCGCCAGGGAAATTCTCTATTGCGCTTATTCCTTATACGTTTGAACATACAAATTTCAAGCATTTTGAAATCGGAGACCCTGTAAATCTAGAATTTGATATCCTTGGAAAATACATCGCTGAGCTCATGTCCGCTAGGTCACTCAGCTGATTTCGAGCGCTTCAAGACAAAATTTTGTCCTAAATAGACTTTTCGCACTTGTTCATCTGCAGCTAACTCTTCCGCCGTGCCTGATTTGATGATTTTACCTTCAAATAAGAGGTATGCGCGGTCTGTAATTGATAAGGTCTCCTGAACATTATGGTCGGTAATGAGAATGCCAATGTTCTTCTTCTTTAGTTTTTCTACAATGCGCTGAATATCCTCAACGGCTATTGGATCTACTCCAGCAAAGGGTTCGTCCAACAAGATGAAACTAGGATCAGTGGCTAAAGCCCTTGCAATCTCGGTTCGTCGTCGCTCCCCGCCAGATAGCACATTGCCCATAAGTTTTCTTTTTGAGGTCAAACCAAATTCAGCCAGCAATGATTCCAATTTATCATGCTGTTCCTTTTTACTCAGCTTGGTCATCTCAAGGATAGCCATGATATTGTCTTCAACAGAGAGTTTGCGAAATACAGACGCTTCTTGGGGCAGGTATCCAACACCCAGTTTTGCTCGGCGAAACATTGGCTCACTAGTAATATCACGAGAATCGATGAATACGTTCCCCGAATATGGTTTTACCAGACCCACAATCATGTAAAATGAAGTTGTTTTTCCAGCACCATTGGGGCCTAGTAGCCCGACAATCTCACCTTGTTTGACTTCAAAACTTACCCCGTTAACTACGTTTCGGGCGCCATATTTTTTAACAAGATCTTGTGCTCTTAATAACATGCTCATTCTAGGTTATCTGTAGAAAGTCATTTGCCAGCGGCTAAAATTCCACTTGTAATTTTGCTCGAATTCCAAATTTCACTATGTCTGGGTTATCCAAGTAGGATAATCTGTACAGTGCGTCTATTCTAAAAAATGTAAAGATATTCTCGATTCCAACTGCGGCCTCGACAAAAGGGTATTTAAGGGCAAAAGTCGTGGATGGGACGAGCAGTTCCTCGGCATTGGCAGAATCAAATCCACCAACCACAGCTTTGGCACTCACCACTTCTCTCCACTTCAATTTTCGCAACAATGGAATCTTGTTTAAGAACAATCCTTCCAAGTGGTAGCTTAGAGATGCAGATACCCATTCATCACTCACGAATTCAAAAAAGTTCATTGTATTGAAAGCAGATTCATCATAGAAAAACGTCTCGTTTCCTTGATGAAGCTGGAGCAATGGGTAAGGCAATTGACCCCAAAATTTACCGGCTTCCAATTGGACTCTTATATAACCGATTGGTCCAAGACGAATTTTGTCTTTAATTCGGATAACAGCTTTGTGGTACTCGTAATCGCTTCCGAACACCTCTGGAATACCATAAGAGTATAGCACCTCGAGAATTGGAAACTTTGTACCGAGACTTATTCTTTCGAATTCACCAGCAACAAATTTCTCTTTGAACGCAAATCGCGTGTAAAGTGTAACCTCTGAAGTAGTCAAGGAACCCAATTGTTCATTGGTCATACTCTTGTCTGAGTACTTTTCGTAAACAAATGAACCCAAAGGTTGAAGTTTCCTGTGCTTGAATATCAGCTGATTTGCAAATCCATAAAACCATTCCCGTTCAATGGAACCGCTAACTTCTTCAACCGAGGTTAGTTTGTTGGCGGGGTTGCGACGGAATAAGGACGAAAGTACATTGTCCTCTCTAAAAGCTCCTTGCGCTTGTCCCAATTGTTCTACGTCTGCCTTACCCCCGACGTAAAGCGACATCCGAGGATTTTTCTTCACTATGTACGTAATACCTCCGCCATATTTGAAGCGATGGTCAAGAAAACCGTACGCGCCATATCCTTCGATCATTATTCTTTTGGAGAATGCGTTGCTAGTTCGCCCACCTAAACGCACTCGATTTCCTTCAATTGGATTGAAACTGTACAAGGTGTAATAAGGGCCAAATTCAAATGGGCCGATAATCTTGTAGCCAGAGATGAATAGTGTAATGAGGTCGGCTACAGTGCGAAATTGGGGGATTGTTTGAAGGGAATCCACCATGTTAAAAACGGCAACTTCGGATTCGGTGAGTTCCACATGTCGGCGTGATTTCCAGTATTCATCGTCTTTATCATTTGCGTCTTTGGCTACGATGACATCTGTCAAGCCGCTGTAAAAATCATCTTCACGCGGAGCATTAATGGTGAAATTCCGGTACGTGGATGTTTTGCGACCAAAGAAACCCATGGTCTTTTTGGCGATGTTGAAGTCAATAATCAGATGATCTTCTGTTAACATCCAAACCTCACTTTCAATTTCATTGTAGGTTTGCTCTACCCACAAATCCTGCACGAAATTGATGTTGGCCTCACCAGCAATTTGTGCGTCGAGTTGTTTGATGGCAAAAGTGGTGTCGTTTACCCAAAAATCACCATCAAACGTGAGTTCTTGCTTTCGCTTGGGCTGGAACTTTATCTGGTAGCACCATTTGCCCTCGATGTAGGTGCTGTCCATTAAATAATAACGGTAGAAGGAGAAGCCCGAGTTGGAAATCGGACTTACGAAGCTTTTGCCAAAAACAATGATGTTGTTGTCGTATACGTTGACATTTTGATACATGTCACCAAGAAACTGGGATACACTATTGTTCTCTATTCCGCTCACTTGGGTCGCCTCAATCATTTCTCGCTGAGCCTTAGGATTTTTTCTGTAGAAGTAGTTGGACATCGTTTCTGTCATGAAAATTGGCAGATACGTCTTGTCTTCTGTTGAATCTAAATTATCAAAAACGAAGTCTATTGGTTTGAAGACCTTGCGATCGGTAAACTCTTCAGTGAGGTTATTCAAATCAAATTCAACCTTATTGTAGATTTCGTACTCATAGGCGTCAAGCTTTTCTCTATTGTTAACGTTCTTGTTTTTAAGAATACTCCTGATTATTGGATGGGCAGGATTTTCGGCTTTGGTTGCCTGAATAACTGCCGCCCCGAGCTCCACAGAACCCGCTGACATGGAAAAATTGATTGTTTGTTTTTTGTCAGCCTGAACAGGTATGAACGAATCCGAAAACCCTATGAAAGTCGCTACAAGTGTGTCGACCGAATAGTAGGTCTCGATGTGGTAAATTCCATTGATATCAGAGGTAGTTCCGATCTTAGTGCCCTTGAAATACAAGTGAGCAAATGGAATCGCCTCCTCTGTTTCAACATCGACCACCGTACCGTCAACAATAGTTTTCTGAGCATACGCCGAAAGTGCCGCAAAACAGAACAACAGATAAACGGCGAATATTTTCAGGTTTTGTTGCATGGATAGCCTTCTGAGCAATGCACGAAGATGAGAACAAAGACTTGACTCCTTCAGAATCACACAGTTCTTTATCAACAAATTTATAGGAGGATTGTTGTGACTGAGCAAAGAAAATTTGACCTAACTATTTTACTTCTCAGCATTTTTGTGAACGCGTTTCGAGATAATGATACTCACTTCATAAAGAATAAATACCGGCAAAGCGACTAAAACTTGACTGGCAATGTCGGGAGGAGTGATTACTGCAGACAAGATCAATATGCCTACAACCGCATGTTTCCGATACTTTCTAAGGAGAGCAGGAGTTACCAAACCAAGTTTGGAAAGAGCATACACTAAAATCGGAAGCATGAAAACAACCCCTGACGCCAAGCAAATGCTAGCTACCAATTTCATGTATGATGTGATGGTTATAATATTGGGGACACCACCTACATCATACCCTCCCAGAAATTGCAACGAAAGGGGAATGATCATGTAGTAGCCAAAAAGCACACCAAGAAAGAACAAAACAGAACTGAAAAACACTGCGCCTTGAGCCATGTTAGCTTCTTTTTGTCGCAGGCCAGGCTTGATAAATGACCACAGCTGAAAGAAAATAAATGGGAAGGATAAAATTACTCCGCCAATCGCTGAAACAAGTATATGCGCTGCAAAAGATCCTGTTACAGTAGTGTTTTGCATTTGGTAAGGGATCTCATAAACACAGAGTTTATCCCCCAAAGACAACATCTCTCCCAATTGGCACCAGGCCTTGAATGAAAAGAAATCTACTTTGCTTGGGCCAAAAACAATGTTGTCAAAAACGAAATCCTTGAAGACGAAGATGACCGCAGCGCAAGCAAGAACAGCGATAACCGATTTGACCAGGTGGCTTCTGAGTTCCTCGAGGTGATCGAGAAACGACATGTCATTTTCTTTCTCTTCCATGGCTAGTAAATTCCTTCTTTGAGCATGTCGTGAAGATGCACAATTCCGGCATATTTATCTCCGTTAGTGACTACCAATTGAGTGATCTTATTCTGTTCCATTAGATGAAATCCGTCTACAGCCAATGCATCCAGAGAAATAGTTTTAGGTGTTGGTGACATAATGTCCTTCGCCTTCATAGTTGTTACATTCTCGCCTTTTTCCAACATCCTTCTCAAGTCACCATCTGTAATTACACCACAAATTGCCCCAGAGTCCAAAACGATTGTCGCTCCTAATCGATTGCTTGAAATCTCTACAATTACTTCAGACAGTGAAGCTTCAATGTCAACTTGAGGTTTTCTTTCGGCAAAAATTAGGTCTCCCATTCGGGTATATAATTTCTTGCCTAGTGCACCTCCTGGGTGGTATTTTGCGAAATCTGAGGCCTTGAATCCACGGCACTCCATGAGCGCCACAGCTAAGGCATCACCCATAACAAGCTGAGCAGTTGTGCTCGAAGTAGGAGCCAAGTTGTTGGGACAAGCCTCGACCTCAACGGTAGTATTTAGGATATGGTCCGATTGCTTGGCTAGAAATGAGTCTATATTTCCGACCATGCCTACGAGCTTGTTTCCCATCTTTTTTACCAATGGCGCCAAAACCTTGATTTCAGGCGATTCTCCACTTTTCGAAATACAAATAACCACATCGTTCTTCTGGACATTTCCCAAATCTCCATGAATCGCATCGGCGGCGTGCATAAACACTGCTGGCGTGCCAGTTGAATTGAGCGTGGCGACTATTTTATTCGCTATATTCGCGCTCTTGCCAATACCGGTGATCACCACCCTGCCTTCTGATTGGAGAACTAACTGAACTACGCTAACGAAATGATTGTCGATAAGATCAACCAAATGGTTAATCGCGTCGGCCTCTATCTTCAGAGTTTTTTTTGCGGAATCGGTAATGGATTGAGAATTTATCAAAACAAAAATCGAATAATTTGTGTGAGCTCTGTTTTAAAACTCATAAAACAGAAATAAGTTGTATTTTAATGCTCGCAAAAGTAGAAATTTATCCATGACAACGGTCGAAATATCACCTCGTGAAGCACTAAAAAGCTTTTTTGGTTTCAATAAGTTCAAAGGAGAGCAGGAAAGTGTGATAGCGAATTTACTCGCTGGAAACGATGCCTTCGTAATAATGCCTACTGGTGGCGGGAAGTCTATGTGCTACCAACTCCCTGCATTAATGAGCGAAGGAACTGCCATAGTAGTGTCCCCACTTATCGCTTTGATGAAGAATCAAGTTGATGCTATTAGAGGATTTAGCCAGAAAGACAGTGTGGCTCACTTTCTAAACTCTTCTCTAAATAAGGGTGAGATAGCCCGCGTCAAGGAAGATGTAGTGAATGGCGAGACGAAACTCTTATATGTAGCGCCTGAGTCGCTCACGAAAGACGAAAATGTAGAATTCCTCAAAGGTGTGAAGATTTCCTTCGTTGCCATTGATGAAGCCCACTGTATCTCAGAATGGGGCCATGACTTCCGGCCAGAATATCGCCGGCTGAGACCTATAATCACTCAAATAGCCGACGTTCCGATTATCGCTCTTACTGCAACGGCAACTCCAAAAGTTCAAACTGATATACAGAAGAATTTAGGGATGAAGGATGCAAAGCTATTTAAAGCTTCATTCAATAGGCCTAACCTTTACTATGAAGTCCGCCCTAAAAAAAATGCAGCCAAGCAGATAATCCAATTCATTCGAGGAAATGAAGGGAAATCAGGGATTATTTATTGCTTGAGCAGGAAGAAAGTAGAAGAATTAGCAGCAACACTCCAAGTGAACGGCATAAAGGCCTCAGCTTATCATGCAGGAATGGATAGCGGTGCAAGAAGCAGGATTCAGGACAATTTCCTCATGCAGGACATTGATGTGATTGTTGCCACTATCGCTTTCGGAATGGGAATTGACAAACCCGATGTGCGTTTCGTAATTCACCATGATATGCCAAAATCACTTGAAAGCTATTACCAAGAGACGGGTAGAGCAGGTCGTGATGGCGGGGAAGGTCATTGCGTTGCTTTTTATAGTTACAAAGACCTTGAGAAACTTGAAAAATTCTTGCAAGGCAAGCCAATTGCGGAACAAGAAATAGGCATGCAACTCCTGCAAGAAGTTATTGCATACGCCGAAACATCAATGTCTAGAAGGAAGTTCCTTTTACATTATTTTGGTGAGGAATTCGACGAAGTCAATGGTGATGGAGCCGAAATGGATGACAATTCTCAGCATCCCAAAGAGAAATTTGAAGGAAAAGAATATGTAGCCCTTTTGCTAAAAACGGCGCAGGCCTTCAAGC
The DNA here is from genome assembly GCA_047615865.1 of Gammaproteobacteria bacterium. Classification (GTDB taxonomy): domain Bacteria; phylum Bacteroidota; class Bacteroidia; order Flavobacteriales_D; family Sanyastnellaceae; genus JADFAK01. The sequence goes on along the minus strand of JBLHIB010000001.1, from coordinate 7,344 downwards.
AAATGCATAAAGGTAAATTTCTTGCTGATGTCCTCGTTGGTGCCGAGACAGCAGAGATTAAAACCTACAAAGCAGATAATTCTGAATATTACAATAAAGGTGTCGATAAAGATGTGCGTTTCTGGCATGCTGTCACACGACAGTGCGTCGTGAATGGTTTTCTCCGAAAGGAAGTCGAGACCTATGGAACTTTGAAGCTTACCGATATCGGACAAAAATTCATCGAAAACCCTACAAGTTTTGAGCTTATCCAGGAAATGGATTACAGCGATGTAGATGACGAAAATGTCGTCGTGAGCGCGAAAGCAGGCGGCGGTGCTACGGATTCGACTTTATTCAACCTACTCAAGGACTTGCGTAAGTCTTTTGCTAAAGGCAAAGATCTTCCTCCTTATGTTATTTTTCAGGAGCCTTCTTTGGAAGAAATGGCTACCAGTTATCCTGTGAACATAGATGAGCTCACTCAAATTGGCGGAGTTGGAAGTGGAAAAGCTAAGAAGTTCGGCGCGCCATTTATTAAACTGATCGCAAATTACGTCGAGGAGAATCAAATTGACCGACCGAGCGATATGCTGGTGAAATCAGTCGTGAAGAAGTCGGGGCTTAAAGTCCATATTATTCAGAACATTGATCGAAAATTGCCTCTTGAAGATATCGGTAATGCTAAAGGAAAAAAGCTTCCTGAGATTATTGATGAGATTGAATCAATTGTAAATAGCGGCACAAAAGTTAATATCAACTATTACATTGATGACTTGATTGATGAAGATTCGCAAGAGGAGATATTTGAGTATTTCATGAGCTCAGAATCGTCAGATCTTGATCAAGCTATTGACGAATTTGATGGAGATTTCACGGAAAACGAATTAAAATTGATGAGGATTAAGTTTATTAGTGATATAGCCAATTAGAATTGATCTCCAATCGCCAACCAAGCCATTAGTCCCATGCCTGTCTCCAATGCGCTCTCATCAATGTTGAATTTTGGATGGTGCACGGGAAAAGTATTCTGCCCATCTTGTGATGCTGTGCCAAGACGGTAAAAACTACCCGGTATTTTGTGCGTGTAATAGGCAAAATCTTCTGCGGTCATTCGTCTGCTCAGATCAACTACTTTGTCTGCTCCCAAATATGACATCGCCAATTTTTTTACTTTCTCAGTTAGGTCCTCGTCATTTTTTAAGACTGGATAACCTTTTCTGATCTCGACCTCACAGCTACCCCCCATTGATTTAGCAATGTCTTGGGCCGTCTTCTGAATGAGCTTGTGGGCAAGTGAACGCCAAGTTTCGTCAAAGGTGCGGAATGTGCCTTCGAGGGTGACCGTTGATGGTATTACATTCGTGGCTCCCAAACCTTGAATCTTACCTATACTCAGAACCGTCGGCGTCTCAGGATTGGCATTTCTGCTCGAAATTTGTTGCAAAGCGATAATTATATGCGAGGCAATCAGAATAGGATCAATATTCTTGTGCGGCATAGCCCCATGCCCGCCTATGCCATGAACCGTCATGTAAATTTCATCAGCCGAGGCCATATACTCACCAGCGCGAAAACCAACCTCTCCAGCCTTCAGATCTGGAAAAACATGTTGTCCAATTATAGATAACGGTTGCGGAGCTTCTAACACTCCTGCTTCAATGAGAATCGATGCTCCACCAGGTAACAATTCTTCACCAGGTTGAAATATGCACCGAATTGTTCCTTGCCAATTTTCTCGGGTGTCGAATAAAATTTTTGCAGCTCCTAACAAGCAAGTCGTGTGAACATCGTGCCCGCACGCATGCATCTTACCCTCGTTCTTTGAAGCATATTCAACTCCTGTGCCTTCGACAATTGGCAAGGCGTCAATATCAGCGCGCAAAGCAAAATATCTTGATTCAGGATTCTTTCCTTTGATGTCCAAAACTATTCCAGTACCGCCTATTTTTTTAAAACCATTCAGACCTATGGAATTGAGCTCGTCGCATATGAACTGACAGGTTTCAGTTTCCTTGAAAGATAATTCAGGGTTCTCATGAATTTTGCGTCTGATGGCTATAGCCTTCGGCAAATGTTGAGCAGCGAGCTCCTTGATTCTTTCTTGAAGCTTAAACATCATTTGCTAGATTTCCCCACGCTTTCCAAATCATGCGCACTGAAGCGTACAGCATTAAAACTCCAAAAATCAACTTTACTTTATTCTCAGACATTCGAAGTGCCAATTTTGATCCAATGTAACCGCCTACGATAAACGTTATCGCAATGATCAACGCGTAATTCAGATTGACATTGCCCGCCTTGTAATAGTTCATCACAGCCAATATCCCAATTGGTGGAATCATGAGGGCCAAACTTGTTCCTTGAGCTTGAAATTGAGTGAGACCTAAGAAATAGATCAAAGCAGGCACAATTACCATACCGCCACCAACGCCTACAAAACCACTCAATATCCCAGCGCAGATGCCTATGGCAATAAGTATGATTAGTGTATTTAAATCCATGGTCAGATTTGTGTCGCAGTGTAAGAGTAAGTAAAAATACTAAAAGTCCATGCTTAAAGAAAGATGCAAGACTCTTGGCAAAACAATACCGTCATCAACTCCAAATGAATAGTCAAGGCGCACGAAATATCCCAATAATCGCGAACGTATTCCGAGCCCATATCCATAGATAATCGGTTCTCGATTGTTTTCGACAGTCACTGTTATCGGACCAGAAATTACCACTTGATTGTTAAATTCATTGTCCTTTGAATAGGGATGAGCTCCTGTCCAGGCAGAGCCGACATCTCCAAATGCCAATACTTGGAAATTCTGAAGGAAGTCTGATTTTATTGGGTTTTTCATGAAATACTTGAATACTGGCCAACGCAATTCAGCATTGGCAACCATAAACGAGTTTCCATTTCTGCTATTGACGAAAAATCCACGCATTGGGGTAGCAATCGTCTGGTAGTGGTAGTTTTGGTCTTCAGAAATTTGGGTTGCTTCATTGGTCTTCGGAAACATCCAATTGTCCACTCCACCTAAATAGTAAACCAGTCTTCTGCTGCCAAACGAGGTGCTTCCTGCGATTCTAAAGGCGGCAATTAGATCTCGGTGCAGGCGCAAGTAGTGGCGAATATCCAGTCCTAGTACTTTGAAATCGGAATTCTTTACTGTAGGTTCCTGATAGTATTCAGCCCACAACTTATAACGGGTGCCATTGTAAAGATTGATACCTTTTGAAATCGTATTGTCAAACACCAATTCAACCCTTGCACCGACATTATTGACATAACGATTTTCCTTGGTTAGGTTGAGTGGATCAGTCGAAAGTGCTACAATGCGTTCGTTCCTATAAATGAACGTTCCTTTGACAGCCAATAACTCTGTAAGAGGATATTTGAGCTGGTATTGGAGTTGATTCGCGTGAATTTGTTCGATTGTGAATTGGTTGATCTGGCGATCTCCATTTCTTGTAAAACTTATTCTCCGGTCCAATCGATTTTTCAAGTTCTCAAAACTCAGACCGTAATCGTTGTTTTCAAGGTTGCCCGCCATTCGCATTCCTCCAACAATCTTGTAATCTTCAAATAAGTCGCTTATCCCCAATTTAAACATTGCACTGATGCCTGGGACCGCGGCATTCGGACCCGAGAATGGCTGGTAGAACTCATTGGCAAAAGTATTCGTGACTTGTGAAAGCACGTAATCGGTGGCGAAATTGACGCGGTAATTCCTGGATTTTGGAAGTAAAAATACTTTCGTACTGTCTTCTTCATCGCTGCCCATTGTTACACTGCCTTCGCCGAGATTGATCGTTTCTTTTTCGAATTCATAATCTGTGGCTTCAGTACTAAAAACATAGTTTTTAATGTCAACCTCTCCTTCCACTATGGGTTCTTGGAGGATTAAGATTTCGAGTGATTGCTCCCCTCGAGTATTGGTCCCTAGGGCTTCGCCCAAATGATGAACAAATTCGTCATCCTTGCTGTTGCCCTGAAAAAATTGAAAGCGTCCATCGTTGAAGAATAGAAGGCTGTAATCTCCGCTCTTCTCGTTAAAGTCATATTCCCACGGACTAATTGGAAACTCACTAATTGCGCTGGTAACGGTGAAATACCGGTAATGAACAATAGTGTCTATTCGTGAAATTGTACTGTCAATGGTCGCTATTTGACGATTGTATATGCCTCCAGAATTACTTAAAAATGTATAGTTTCCATCGTCATAAGGACTAGGATCTATTTCATCAACACCCGGTGTATTGGTTACTTGTTCGAGTAAAAAGTCATTTCCTAAGGTGTAGATGAAAATATCTCGACCATGATCCATCGGTTCATTGGGAATATCAAGGCGAAGCGTATCGTCTAGTCTATTGGAGGCAAATATTATAGCCTCTGAGTTGTGCACAAACTCGGGATCTAAATCGTCATAAATGTCATTGGTCAACTGCTGTTGGTTATTTCCAATTACCTGATATAGGTACAAGTCAGATTGGCCTTGGTTTACTCCGCAGAACACTATCTTCCGGCCATCATCTGAATAACTCATATCGATTACCTTTTCTATTCTGAAGAGTTCTTTTTCCGAAATCTTTTTGTCCTCAACATTGTAATTTGCTAGATATGCTCGTCCTTTATTTTCGAAGGTAAAGGTGAGCAATTGACTGCTCGGATGCCATGCGAGAATAGGGAATGACTTATCAATGATCCTATCCAATTTGTGCTCTCTCTTGTAAATCTTCTTTAATTTACCAGTCTCCGAAGAATATAACCACACTTTATATTGGCCTAACTCATTTGTAACGAATGCTACCTGCGTGGCATCGGGACTAAGTTTGAATTGGCTGTAAACGTATTTTTTCTTGTGCTTAACTGGAAGTTCTCCCAATAGTTTGGAAAGCTTCTTGAATGCCTTGGCCTCTGATTTGTCCAATGATGCTAAGTCCAATTCAGGTTGGGCCCTGCCAATTTTCTTAGTTAACTTTTCCCTTCCGGAAAGAATTTCATAGCCCGGATATGCACCTTGTTGTTCAGCCTTTCTGAAATAATTGGAATAATAATCACGGATATCTTCAGTAATGCTATCTAAGGAAATTCCCAAAACAAATTGAAAACCGCTTTCAATATTTCGGCTGACTCGAGTCATGTATAGAATGTTGGGGATTACATTCTCACCATAAACATCGGCAATGTATTTCCACATTGCATGACCTGCATATCTGGCGTCTATCCCTTCGAGTCGATTGAAGTGATCAAAGCACTCTGTGTCAAATCCGGATTTAATCCTTGCTTCGGCCTGCACGGTCCAAGGGTTTCCAACATAGGAAATCAATCCCTCTTGATACCAAGTAGGTATAGTCAGTAAAGTTGAATTCTTAATTACGTTTTTCCAATCACCGCCGAACATCATTTGCGCAAAGAGCACACGAGTCAGACCTTGTCTGATTTGTTGATCTAAATCTTCGTGATCTCCATCATAGTAGACAAACATCTTCGAACCGATGATCCGGGTTTGTCCTCCAATGTTAAAAGTATTGTCTCCCGTGATCCCCACATTACTTTGTCGAAATTCACTGTGCTTATTGTAGACAACTATCTGGATCATTTCATCCAACATAAAGTCCAATTGGCGTTCCACTTCAGGTAGTTGGACTTTAGCCGATTTCAACGTGTACTCAGCTAATTCTTTTCCGCCTTGATAAAAATATACCTCAAATTTGGTATCGGGATAATACAACCAATTGAAATCACGGTGCTGAATTCTATTCTTACCAAATTCTTGATTGGACCCAGTGTGAAATTGGCCATTGGCCGACAGAGAGCATGCTATCGTTAGAAAGATCAGTATTTTGGAAAGGGTGGAATTCACAAAGTCTGATTCAAATTTAGGATGAACCGTAAATATAACTCTTTTCATGCTGCATTATTTCAGTAGCCATGGGTAAAATCAATCTTTTTGCGCCTTTTATTTTTCAATTGTTGCAGTTCTTTTTTTTCAGGTTATTTGCACCTATGATTTCAATAGAGATTTTTACTTTCAATGCATTCCAAGAAAACACCTATCTGCTTCAAGATGAAACAGGTGAGGCAATACTTGTAGACCCTGGCATGAGTGACGCCAAAGAAGAGGCGGAGTTTAGTCGCTACGTAAGTGATAAAAATATTCGGATTGTCAAAATTGTAAACACCCATTGTCACATCGATCATGTAATGGGTAACGCATATTCGGTATCCAAGTTTAAATGTCCTCTGCTCTATCCAAAGGGTGAACAAGTCGTTCTGGAGAGCAGCGTTCAGGTTGCTAAACTTTATAACTTGTCCTATGATCCCTCTCCCAATGCCACAGACTTTATCGCTGAGGATGATACGATTGAGTTCGGGAATTCTTCCATGCGAGTACTAGGCGCACCCGGTCATTCTCCGGATCACATAGTCCTAGTGCACGACATTGAACGATTTGTTATTGGAGGAGATGTGCTGTTTCGCGGTGGTGTTGGCCGGACAGATTTGCCAGGAGGAAATGAATCGCAGTTGTGCTCTTCCATAGAGAAAAAGATCTATGCATTGCCGGAGGATTTTATGGTGTATCCAGGTCACGGTCCAGCGACAAAAATTGGACTGGAGATGCAATCGAATCCATACGTTAACTCATCAGGATCGGGCCTTTTCCAGAGTAAATGAAAATGTAGATCCCACGCCGAATGTACTACGAACGTTTATTGTCTGTTCGTGGGCTTCGATCAAGTGCTTGACAATGGCCAAGCCAAGACCAGATCCAGCAACATTGCGAGCCCGACTTTTATCGACACGATAAAATCGCTCAAATAGCCGGGGAAGATATTTTCCTTCGATTCCTATTCCGTTGTCGGCAACTTCAATGAGGAAGTTGTCGTCCATGTCGAAAAATCGAATCTTGGTTATGCCGTTTTCTATCCCATAATTGATAGAATTGAGCACGAGATTTATAAGTACTTGCTCAATGCGATTTTTATCGGCGGTAACAAAGATTGGAAGCTCCTGCTGCTTGCTGATGCTCAGTTTTATACCCCTGCTTTTTGCTCTGAGTTCCAAAGAGTCTAAAACATCCTTGCAAAGAGAAATAATATCAAAGGTTGATTTGTTCAAGGCCAATTCACCTGCTTCAATTCTTGAAATTGCGTCCAGATCCTCCAATAGAGACACCATACGTTCAGCACTTTTCGCAGCTTTTTCTACAAATAGACGATTGTGTTCAGGATCTTCCAAGCCGCCATCAAGCAATGTGAGCAAGTAACCTTGAATGTTAAATGTGGGAGTTTTTAATTCATGGGATACATTACCTACAAATTCACGACGATAATGATCAGTCTGTCGCAGAAGTTTAATTTCTTCAACTT